>NZ_LFVW01000738.1:0-5106 GCF_001182915.1 Kitasatospora sp. MY 5-36 | reverse complement strand
CGCCTGGGGCCCGCCGGAGCGCTGCGAGAGCGCCCCGGTGCTGGACGTGGCCCGGCGGATGGCGGGCCGGACCACCGCGCGCGACCCGTTCGAGCTGAGCGCGCCCGGCGCGCTGGAGGACCTGCTGGCCCCGGCCGGCCTGCGTCCGGCCGGCAGCGGCCGGGTGAGCTGCCCGTTCGCCTACGCCGACCTCGACAGCGCGGTGCGCGGGCTGCTCTCCACCGGCCTGTTCGAGCCGGCCGAGGAGTTCTCCGGGGCCTCGCTGGTGGCCAAGGAGCTGGAGGAGGTGCTCCAGCCGTACCTGCGCGCGGACGGCTCGGTACGGATGGAGAACCTGTTCCGCTACCTGGTCGCCGAACGGTCGCGCTAGGCGGGACGAGGAGGCCGAGGAAGAGCGGGTACGAAAAACCGAGGGCGCCCGCCACCATGGCGAGCGCCCCCGGCCCCCGGCTTCACGCCCGGTCGATCGACTTCCCGTCAGCCCCGTCGGCCCCGTCGGACCCACCAGGCCCGCCGGACCCGCCGGCAGGCCCGTCGGAACCCTCGGAGCCCTCCCGCGGCACCCCCGCCGCCCGGTACGCCGCCGCCTCGTCCAGCGTCTCCGCCTCCAGCAGCGCCGCCGCCAGCGCGTCCAGCCGGTGCCGCTGCTCGGTCAGGATCCGCACCGCGTCGTCGTAGCACTCGGAGACGATCCGCCGCGCCTCCTCGTCCACCGCGTCCAGGGTGGTCGGCGCGGCGGAGAGCCCGTACGCGCCCTGCGGGTCGGAGGGCACCGCGGTGAGCCGGCCGACCCGCTCGCTCATCCCCCAGCGTCCGGCCATCCCGCGGGCGATGTTGGTGACCTGCTCCAGGTCGCTCTCCGCACCGGTGGTGATCACCCCGTAGACCACCTGCTCGGCCGCCATGCCGCCGAGCGCGCCGATGATCCGGCCGCGCAGGTACGGCTCGGTGTACGAGTAGCGGTCGTTCTCCGGGGTGGAGAGGGTGACGCCGAGCGCCCGGCCGCGCGGCACGATGGTGATCTTGCGGACCGGGTCCGCGCCGGGCTGGAGCATGCCCAGCAGCGCGTGCCCGCTCTCGTGGTACGCCGTGCGCTCGCGCTCCTCCTGCGGCATCACCAGCGGCCGCACCGCGCCGAGCTGGACCTTCTCCAGCGCGTCCGAGAGGTCCCGCTCGTTGACCGCGTCCTGCTTGCGCTTGACGGCCAGCAGCGCGGCCTCGTTGACCAGGTTGGCGAGTTCGGCGCCGGTCATCCCCGGCGTGACCTTGGCCAGCTGGTTGAGGTCGGTGTCGCCCGCCAGCGGGACGCTGCGGCTGTGGATGCGCAGGATCGCCGCGCGGCCCTCCCGGTCGGGCGGGCTGACGGTGATCCGCCGGTCGAAGCGGCCGGGGCGCAGCAGGGCCGGGTCGAGCACGTCCGCCCGGTTGGTCGCGGCGATCACGATGACGCCCTCGGAGCCGCTGAAGCCGTCCATCTCGGTGAGGATCTGGTTGAGGGTCTGCTCGCGCTCGTCGTGCCCGCCCATGCCGCCGCCGGCGCCGCGCTGGCGGCCGATGGTGTCGATCTCGTCGATGAAGATGATCGCCGGGGCGACCTTGCGGGCCTCGGCGAACAGCTCGCGGACCCGGCTGGCGCCGACGCCGACGATCATCTCGATGAACTCGGAGGCGGAGGCGGAGAAGAACGGCACGTTCGCCTCGCCGGCCACGGCCCGGGCCAGCAGGGTCTTGCCGGTTCCGGGCGGGCCGCTCAGCAGCACGCCGCGCGGCATCTTGGCGCCGAGCCTGCGGTACCGCTCGGGGTTCTTCAAGTAGTCGACGACCTCGGTGAGTTCGGCCTCGACCTCGTCGATGCCGGCCACGTCGGCGAAGGTGGTGCGCTTGCCCTCCTCGGCGGTGACCGGCTTCGGCGGGGCCTTGCGGCCGAGCGGTCCGCCGCCGAGCCCGCCGGCCATCCGGCGGGCGAGCAGCACCCAGATGAAGATCAGCAGCAGCATCGGGGCGAGCGAGATCAGCAGGTTGGTGAGGAAGCTGCGCTGCTGGACCGGCGAGGTGGCGGTGACCTCGACGCCCTGCTGCTGCAGGGTGGTCCAGAGGTTGTCGCCCGCGAAGGAGGGCCGCTGGGTGTCGAACTCGGTGTAGTCGCCCTTGCCGCCGTCCGGCTTGGGCTGGGCGCTCTTGAGGGTGCCCTCGATCGCGTCGCCCTTGGCGTAGATCTTGGTGATGTTGCCCTTGTTCAGCTGGTTGTTGAACTCGGTGTACGAGATCGTGGTGGCACCGGCGGGGCCGAAGAAGGACAGCAGCAGGTCCGAGATCAGGAACACCACGAGGGCGGTGAGGGCGAGGCCCACCCAGCCGCCGGGCATCCGGCGCTTGGGCGGCGGCGGGGGCGGGGCGCCCTCCGAACGCCAGGGCTGGTCGGGGGTCTGACGTGGCGGCACGGGTTCGGTCACCCATCGGACAATACGGACAGGCGCTCGGGCGGGCCAATCGCAACGCCGCGCCCGGACCGCCGGACGGCCGCGCCGACCCCTCCCACCAGCGACTATGCGGCTGCGCCCGGCCACTCCTCGGCGGTCAGCGCGAACCGCTCGTGGTCGCGCCAGTCCCCCTGGAGGAACAGCATCCGCGGGGTGAAGCCCTCGTGCCGGAAGCCCAGCCGCTTGGCCATCGCGATCGAGCGCTCGTTCTCCGGCTGCACGTTGATCTCCAGCCGGTGCAGCCCGAGCCCGTCGGCCGTCTGCGGGGCGAAGCAGCGGTCCACGACCAGCCGCATGCCCTCGGTCATCCGCCCGGTGCCGTTGAACGGGACGTACGAGTCGTAGCCCAGCGAGGCGTTGCAGAACCGGCCCATCACGATGTTGGCGACGTTCACCTTGCCGACCAGTCCGCCGGTCTCCCGGTCGACGATCAGGAAGGTGCGCAGCCCGGACCCCTGGCGCTTCAGCAGGTCGGGCAGCCCGTCCGGCTCGACCGGGTTCCACCGTCCGATGTGTTCGGCGGACCGCCGGACCGCTTCGGCGTACCCGGCCGTGTCCTCGGCCCTCGGGGCCCTGATCATCACTCGCATGCCCCCATCATCGGACACGCGATCGGCCCGCCGCCCGGAAACACCGGACGACGGGCCGACGGGAGCCGGTCGGAGGACTACAGCAGGTCCTTGAACTCCTTGGGCAGCTCGAAGTCGGCCGGGCCCTTGCCCGCGCCGAGGCCGAACGCGCCGCCGTCCGCCGGGCCCTGGCCGGCGCCCGGGCCGAGCGCGCGGCGCTCGGCGGCCGCGGCCTCCTCCTGGGCGCGCTTCAGCGGGTTGCCGCTCTTGCGCTTGCCCTTGGCCTGCGGGGCCTTCTTGCCGGACTTCTTGGCGCCGCCGCCCATGCCCGGGATCCCCGGCATGCCGGGCATGCCCTTGCCGGAGGCCATCGCGGACATCATCTTGCGGGCCTCGAAGAACCGCTCGACCAGGTTCTTCACCTCGCCGACCTGGACACCGGAGCCCTTGGCGATGCGGGCCCGGCGGGAGCCGTTGATCAGCTCCGGCTCGGCCCGCTCGGTCGGGGTCATCGACTTGATGATCGCGCCGACCCGGTTGACGTCCTTGTCGTCGATGTTGTTGATCTGGTCCCGGATCTGGCCCATGCCGGGCAGCATGCCGAGCAGCTTGGAGATCGAGCCCATCTTCTGGACCTGCTCCAGCTGGGACAGGAAGTCGTCCAGGGTGAACTGCTTCGGACCGCCGCGCAGCTTGGCGGCGATCTTCTCCGCCTCCTCCTGCGAGAAGGTCTGCTCGGCCTTCTCGATCAGCGAGAGGACGTCACCCATGCCGAGGATGCGCGAGGCCATCCGGTCCGGGTGGAAGGCGTCGAAGTCGTCGACCTTCTCGCCGTTGGAGGCGAACATGATCTGCCGGCCGGTGACGTGCGCGACCGACAGGGCGGCACCGCCGCGGGCGTCGCCGTCGAGCTTGGAGAGCACCACGCCGGTGAAGTCGACGCCGTCGAGGAAGGCCTGCGCGGTGGTGACCGCGTCCTGGCCGATCATCGCGTCGACGACGAACAGGACCTCGTCCGGGTTCACCGCGGCGCGGATGTCGGCGGCCTGCTGCATCAGCTCGGCGTCGATGCCCAGGCGGCCTGCGGTGTCGACGACGACGACGTCGTACTGCTTCTGCTTGGCGTACTCGATCGAGTCCTTGGCCACCTGCACCGGGTCGCCGACGCCGTTGCCCGGCTGCGGGCCGTAGAAGGCCACGCCGGCGCGCTCGGCGACCACCTGGAGCTGGTTGACCGCGTTGGGGCGCTGGAGGTCGCAGGCGACCAGCAGTGGGGTGTGCTTCTGCTTCTTCAGCCAGTGGCCGAGCTTGCCCGCCAGGGTGGTCTTACCGGCACCCTGGAGACCGGCCAGCATGATCACCGTCGGGCCGCTCTTGGCGAACCGCACCCGTCGGGTCTCGCCACCGAGGATGGAGATGAGCTCCTCGTTGACGATCTTGATGATCTGCTGCGCCGGGTTCAGCGCACCGGAGACCTCGACGCCGAGCGCCCGCTCCTTGACCTGCTTGATGAAGGCCCGGACGACCGGCAGCGCGACGTCCGCCTCCAGCAGCGCGATGCGGATCTCGCGGGCGGTGGCGTCGATGTCCGCCTCGCTCAGGCGGCCCTTGCCCCGGAGGTTCTTGAACGTCGCTGCGAGGCGATCGGAAAGGGTGTCGAACACGTCGTCGCGGGTCCTCTGCGGCATCGGAATCGGTACGGTCGTCGCCCCCCAGGGTATCCGGCCGCCCCGGGTACGGTCTCCACCCCTGCTCCCGAAGCTCCTCCACCCCCGTTCCGGGAGCTCCTCCACCCTCGCCGCCGAGGCCCGACGGCCCCCGCCGCCGGAGCCCTCCGGGGCGCGTCAGCCCAGTGCGGCCCGGACCGCCGCCGCCACCTCGCCGGCCCGCCGGGCGGTCAGCGGACGGCCCGCCCCGTCGGTCAGGTAGAACGAGTCGACGGCCTCCGCGCCCAGCGTGGAGACGTGCGCGGTGCGCACCCGTACGCCCGCCCCGTCCAGCGCCCGGCCGATCCGGTGCAGCAGCCCGGGGGCGTCGTGCGCGCGGACCTCCAGCAC
>NZ_LFVW01000737.1:0-5118 GCF_001182915.1 Kitasatospora sp. MY 5-36 | reverse complement strand
AACGGCGCCGAGCAGAACGGCGCCGAGCAGAACGGCGCCGGGCCCGGGAGCCTCCGCATCGGCTCCCGGGCCCGGCGTTCCCGCGCGGGGCGGACGGGTCAGGAGCCCGCCGCCGCCACCGCGGCCCGCCGCCGTCGGCCCACCACGGCCGAGGCCGCCAGCACGATGGCTGCGGCGACCAGCGACAGGTACATCTGCTTGCGTCCGTCGGCGTCGGTGAACATGTACGCCATGACGAACCCGATCATGCCCATGGCCGTCCAGGTCAGGTACGGGTACAGCCACATCCGGACGGTGTGCCGCTCGGGCATCTCGCGCTCGATGATCCTGCGCATCCGCAGCTGGGTCGCGCAGATCACCAGCCAGACGAAGAGCGCGACGGCGCCGGAGGAGTTGAGCAGGAAGGCGAACACGGTGTCCGGCGAGGTGTAGTTGAAGAACACCGCGACGAAGCCGAAGACCACCGAGGAGAGGATCGCCACCCGCGGCACGCCGCGCGAGGTCACCGTGGCGAAGGCCTTGGGCGCGTCCCCGCGCTGGCCCAGCGAGAACGCCATCCGGGAGGCCGTGTACATCCCGGAGTTGAGGCAGGACAGCACCGCCGTCAGCACGATCACGTCCATCACCTGGCCGGCGCCCGGGATGCCGATGTGGTCCAGCACCGCCACGTACGGGCTCGCCTTGACGTCGGCGGAGTCCCAGGGCAGCAGGGTGACCACCAGCAGGATCGAGCCCAGGTAGAAGATCCCGATCCGCCAGATCACGCTGTTGGTGGCCTTGGAGACCGCCTTCTCCGGGTTCTCCGACTCGCCGGCGGCCAGGGTCACGATCTCGCTGCCCATGAAGGCGAAGACCACCGTGAGCATGCCGGTGAACACCGCCCCCACCCCGTGCGGCAGGAAGCCGCCGTGGCCGGTGAGGTTGCTGGCGCCGACCGCGTGGGTGCCCGGCAGCAGGCCGAAGGCGGCGAGGGTGCCGATCACCAGGAACGCGGCGATCGCGACCACCTTGATCCCGGCGAACCAGAACTCGAACTCGCCGTAGGAGGCCACCGAGAAGAGGTTGGTGGCGGTCAGCACCGCCATGACTATCAGGGCCCAGCCCCACTGGGGGACGCCCGGCACCCAGTTGTTGAGGATCTTCGCGCCGGCCGTCGCCTCGACCGCGAGCACCACCACCCAGAAGAACCAGTACAGCCAGCCGATGCTGAACCCGGCCCAGCGGCCGAGCGCCCGGTCCGCGTACGCCGAGAACGAGCCGCTCTGCGGGTCGGCCGCGGCCATCTCGCCGAGCATCCGCATCACCAGGACGACCAGCACGCCGGCCATGGCGTAGGAGAGCAGGATGCCCGGGCCGGTGGTCGCGATGCCCGCGCCGGAGCCGACGAACAGGCCGGCGCCGATCACGCCGCCGATGGCGATCATCGACAGGTGGCGGTTCTTGAGTCCGGCCTTCAGGTGGCCGTCGCCGCCGTGGCCGATCGGCCCGGTCTGGTGGGGGAGCTTGGTGGCCGTGGCCGGGGGCTTGGTGGTGTCCGCACTCATCTGGGTGCCCTGTGCCTTTCCCGCGCGGCGTGTCCCTCGGCTCGTCGCGCCGAGGGTGGGGGACTGACCCGCGCATTGCGTCGCAACCTAACTTCTACGCCCGAGTATCGGAACAATCCTTTGGTAACTGTTCGCTCAACGGACGGAAAAGGCCTGGTCGGGGTGGGTGGAAAGGTGGCATGGAAACCTCAAATCTGACGCATCGTCAGCATTTGGAAAGGTCGCCAAGCTCTGTTGGGGCTCAAATCGCCCGCGGGTGGCCGGTCAGATCGGCCGCACGTCGAGGACGGTGATCGACGCCTCGTCCGCCGGCCGCCCGGTGAGCCGGGCGGCGAGGATCCGGGGGATGTCGTCCTCCTGCGAGTATCCGGGCAGCACCGTGACTTCCGCGCGCCGTGCGCCGGGCTCGCCCCGCACCGCGTACGTCACCAGGTAGCCGTACCGCTCCGGCGGCGGCGCCTGGTCGCGTTCCCGCTGGTCCCGCCGGCCCCGCTGGTGCCCCCGGCTCCGGATGCCCATCCGCGTCGACCTCCTCGGCCCATTGTCGGCGCGCTGTGGACGATCGGGGCAAACCAGAGCACAGTGGGACTCTCGGGACATGCCGTAGGAGCATCCCGAGCGTTCTCGGTGCCGGCCGGCTCCCGGCGCCGGTCAGGAGCGACCCCATGCAGACCACCTGGAAGGGGACGATCAGCTTCGGGCTGGTCAGCATCCCCGTCCACCTGTACTCCGCGACCCAGGAGCACGACGTCCCGCTGCACCAGGTGCACGCCAAGGACGGCGGCCGGGTGCGGATGAAGCGGTACTGCGAGCGGGAGGAGAAGGAGGTCCCGTACGCGGAGATCGCCAAGGGGTACGAGTCCCCCGACGGGCGGACCGTCACGCTCTCCGACGAGGACCTCGCCGACCTGCCGCTGCCCAGCAAGAAGATCATCGACGTGCTGGCCTTCGTGGACGAGGGCGAGATCGACCCGCTGATGTTCTCCAAGGCCTACTACGTGGGCGTCGCCGACAAGGCCGCCGCCAAGCCGTACGCGCTGCTGCGCGACGCGCTCACCGACTCCGGGCAGATCGCCGTCACCAAGATCGCGCTGCGCACCCGGGAGTCGCCCGCGGTGCTGCGGGTGCACGACAACACCCTGGTGCTGCAGACCTGCATCTGGCCCGACGAGGTCCGCCCGGCGGCCGGCATCGCGCCCGAGGGCGACGTCGCCGTCCGGCCGCAGGAGCTCAAGATGGCGCGGTCGCTGATGGACACCCTCTCCGAGGACTTCGACCTGTCCCAGCTGCACGACGACTACCAGCAGGCGCTGCAGCAGGTGATCACCGCGCGGCTGGAGGGCGTCGAGGTCCCGCACGAGGAGGAGCCGGGCGAGGCGCCGGACAACGTGATCGACCTGATGGAGGCGCTGCGCAGCAGCCTCAAGCAGGCCAAGGGCGGGCGGGGCGGCGGGGCCGGGGAGGCCGCCCCGGAGGAGGCGGAGCCCGCGCCGCGCAAGCGCGCCCCGGTGAAGCGGAGTGCCTCGAAGGCAGCAGCCTCCGGGAAGGCCCCCTCGGAGACGGCCGCCTCCGAGAAGTCCGCCGGGAAGACCTCCGCGAGGAGCCCGGCGGCGAAGAAGACCACCACCCGGAAGCCCTCGGCTCCCCGCAAGGCCTCCTGACCCCACCGGGGCCAGGCACCCCTCCCGTCCAGCCGTCCAGCACTGGAGGCGATCCCGATGGACCTGCTGACCTACAAGGAACTCGACGCCGAACTCGACGCCCGGGCCGAGGCCGACCCCGCGACCCGCAGGGCCCGGGGCTTCGGGCACCGCGTCTGGCACTGGCTGCTCAGCCTCAGCCCCACCGTGGTGACGTTCATGATCGCGCTCTCGATCGGCCTCTGCATGGTCGCGGTCCAGGTGAGCCTGCTGCCCGTGCTGGTGCCGATGGCGGTCTTCTGGGGCCTGACGCTCATCGCGATGGGCGGCGTGGTCGCCCGCTGGATGACCCCGGGGCCGGGCCGGCACCGGATGGCGTCCTGACCCGGTCGGGAGGGGCGCGGAGCCGGACGGGCGCGGGCCCGGGAGGGCTCAGCCGATCCACACCGTGGTGATGTTGCAGAACTCCCGGATCCCGTGCCCGGACAGCTCCCGCCCGAACCCGGAGCGCTTGACGCCGCCGAACGGCAGCGCCGGGTGGGAGGCCGTCATCCCGTTGAAGAACACCCCGCCGGCCTGGATGTCCCGGACGAAGCGCTCCCGCTCGGCCTCGTCGGTGGTCCAGACGTTGGCGCTCAGCCCGAACGGGGTGTCGTTGGCGACCGCCACCGCCTCGTCCAGGTCGGCCACCCGGTAGACGGTGGCGACCGGGCCGAAGGTCTCCTCCAGGTGGATCCGCATCGCCGGGGTGATGCCCGTCAGAACCGTCGGCTCGTAGAACCAGCCGGTGTCCCAGCCCTCCGGGCGCCCGCCGCCGCACTCCACCCGGGCGCCGTGCACCCGGGCGTCCTCGACCAGCTCCTCCAGGTCGTCCCGGCCCTGGCGGCTGGCCAGCGGGCCGACGTCGGTGGACTCGTCCATCGGGTCGCCGACCTTCAGCGCGCCCATCGCCGCGGTGAAGGCGGCGGTGAAGCGGTCGTACACGTCGGTGTGCACGATGAAGCGCTTGGCGGCGATGCAGGACTGGCCGTTGTTCTGCACCCGGGCCCGGACGGCGGTGCGCACCGCCGCGTCCAGGTCGGCGCTCGGCAGCACGACGAACGGGTCGCTGCCGCCCAGCTCCAGGACGGCCTTCTTCACCTCGTCCGCCGCGGTGGCCGCGACCGCCCGCCCGGCCGGCTCGCTGCCGGTGAGGGTGACGGCGACGACCCGGCGGTCCCGGATCACGCCCTCCACCGCGCCCGAGCCGATCAACAGGGTCTGGAAGCAGCCCTCCGGGAACCCGGCCCGCTGGAACAGCTCCTCGATCGCCAGCGCGGTGCGCGGCACGTTCGACGCGTGCTTGAGCAGACCGACGTTGCCCGCCATCAGGGCCGGCGCGGCGAACCGGAGGACCTGCCAGAGCGGAAAGTTCCAGGGCATGACGGCAAGAACCGGACCGAGCGGGCGGTAGCGGACATAGGCCCGGGAGGCACCGGAGTCGGCGACGTCGGCCGGGGCCGGGTGCTCGTCGGCGAGCAGCTCCTCGGCGTGGTCCGCGTACCAGCGCATCGCCTTCCCGCACTTGGCGACCTCGGCGCGGGAGGCGGCGAGAGGCTTGCCCATCTCCTCGGTCATGGTGCGGGCGACCGCCTCCAGCTCCCGGTCCAGCAGGTCGGCGGCGCGGCGCATCAGTTCGGCGCGGGCGGCGAACGGGGTGCCGCGGTAGCTGTGGAAGGCGGCCTCGGCGCGGGCCAGCCGCCGTTCGATGCCGGCCGCGTCGAGCGGCTCGAAGGTCTGGACGGTCTCGCCGGTCGCGGGGTTGACGCTGGCGATGGGCATGCGGGGCTCCCAGGTGGGGTCACGGTCCGGTGCGTCTGCCCTCACACCCTCCCCGACCGCCCGCCTCCGGGCACGCCACCGCGCGCCCGGCGTGTCCCGGCGGGCGCGCGGCC
>NZ_LFVW01000072.1:0-914 GCF_001182915.1 Kitasatospora sp. MY 5-36 | reverse complement strand
TCGTGGAGGAGGCCCCGGCGGCCGTCGAGGCGGCGTCCGAGCCCGGGCCGGCGCTCCCGGAGCTTCCGGCGCTCCCGGAGCTTCCGGTGCTGACCGGCGGGACGTCGGTGTGGCGGGTCTCCGGTCGTAGTGCGGTGGCGCTGGCCGGTCAGGCCGGTCGACTGCGTGAACACGTGCTGGCGCGGCCGGAGTTGTCGGTCGGCGATGTGGCGTGGTCGCTCGCGACGACGCGATCGGTGTTCGAGCAGCGTGCGGTGGTGCTGGGCGGCGAGCGGAGTGAGCTCGCGGCGGGTCTCGCGGCGGTGGCCACGGGGCAGCCCGCGCCCGGTGTCGTGACCGGCGGACTCGCTCCCGGTGGGGTGGGGCGGACGGTGTTCGTCTTCCCGGGCCAGGGGAGCCAGTGGGTCGGGATGGGGCGTGAGCTGGCGGAGTCTTCGCCGGTGTTCGCGGCGCGGCTGGCCGAGTGTGCTGAGGCTCTGGCGCCTTATGTGGACTGGCAGTTGGACGACGTTCTGGCGGGCCGGCACGGCTTCGAGGCCGCCGACGTCGTGCAGCCGGCGCTGTGGGCCGTGATGGTGTCGCTCGCCGCTGTGTGGGAGGCGGCGGGTGTCGCTCCCGATGCGGTGGTGGGTCACTCGCAGGGTGAGATCGCTGCCGCTGCGGTGGCCGGGATCCTGTCGCTGGAGGACGCGGCGAAGGTCGTCGTTCTGCGGAGCAAGACCCTGAAGGCCTTGGCCGGTCGCGGTGGGATGCTGTCGATCGCGGAGCCGGTGGCGGGTGTGCGGGCGCGGATCGCCGCGTACGGTTCCCGGTTGTCGGTGGCGGCGGTGAACGGCCCGTCGGCGACGGTCGTCTCCGGTGACGCCGACGCGCTGCGCGAACTCGCCGAGGCGTGCGGGGATTCGCCGCGCGCT
>NZ_LFVW01000736.1:0-5142 GCF_001182915.1 Kitasatospora sp. MY 5-36 | reverse complement strand
CCGGGCGGCGGCCTGCCGGGCGACGGCGAGCTGGGGGTCCCCGGCGCGGTACCGGCGGCCGGCGCTGTGCACCAGCACGCCGGGCGCGAGCGGGCGCAGGTCGAGGCGGTCGAGGTCGAGCGTGCGGCGCAGCTCGGGGAAGGCGGTGTTCAGCAGGTGACTGCCGTCGTCGAGCCGGAATCCGTCCTGTTCGCGGGTGGCCATCCGGCCGCCGATCCGGTCGGTGGTCTCCAGGACCTGGACGTCGAGGCCGTGGCCGGTGAGCGCGCGGGCGGCGGCCAGGCCCGCGAGTCCGGCGCCGACCACGACGACGTCCGGGTCGGACGGCCGGCGGGCGCGGCGGGTGAAGTCGTACGTGGGCACTGGGGTGCTCCCTCCCTGGTCCCGGGGCTCCGGCCGACGCAGGCAGCGGGGTGCCGGGACACGGTCCGTGGAGGGTGATGCCCAGTCAGTACGAGCATCAGACAAGCGCATCGGGCCGGATCCGAGGGCCGGGGAGGGTTGTGCGGCACCGGGCGGGGGCGCGGTCACGGACAGTGCGCCGTGGTGGCCGGGTTCGGGGGTCGGCGGGCGCGTACGGTCACCGGGGGCGTGCGACGCGCCCACCATGTGCTCCCGTGCGCCCCCTCCTCGGGCCCCCTCGGGCCGGGCCCGGCATATGCCGCTGGCCAGGGTGGATGCCGCGGTCGGAGTACGCACGGCTCCGGACGCCCCGCGCGCACACCCATGCGTCACACCGTCGCGCGCGCGCCCAGGCGTCGCGCCCCCGCGCGCACGCCCACCGATCACATCGCCGCGAGCACCGCCGCACGCACGCCGGCCCGTCACATCGCCGCGAGCACCGCCGAGTACACGTCCGGGTGGGTGAAGCGGAAGCCCGCGTCCAGCAGCCGCCGCGGCACCACCCGATGGCTGCCGACCCCCTCGACCGCCAGCTCGCCCAGCACCGCCTTGAGCACCGCCTCCGGCACCGGGAACGGCGTCGGCCGCCGCAGCGCCCGCCCGAGCGCGGTGGTCAGCTCGGCGTTGGTCGCCGGGTTCGGCGCGGTGAGGTTGAAGGCGCCGGAGAGGCCGTCGTGGTCGATCAGGAACCGCAGCGCGGCCACCTCGTCGTGCAGCGAGATGAAGCTCCAGTACTGCCGCCCGTTGCCGAGCCGCCCGCCGAGGCCCAGCTTGAACAGCGGGAAGAGCCGTCCGCCCGCCCCGCCGGCCGCGGACAGGACCATCCCGGTGCGGGGGTGGACGACCCGGATCCCGGCCCGTTCGGCCGGCCTGGCGGCGTCCTCCCACTCCCGGCAGACCTCGGCCAGGAAGTCGTCCCCGGCGGGGGAGTCCTCGTCGATCACCCGGTCGCCGGTCTGTCCGTACCAGCCGACCGCGGAGGCGCTCACCAGGACCTGCGGCGGCTCCTTGAGCGCGGCCAGGGCGACGGCCAGTGTCTCGGTGCCGTACGCCCGGCTCTCCCGGATCTCCCGCTTGTAGGAGTCCGTCCAGCGGCGGTCGCCGACCCCGGCGCCGGCCAGGTGCACCACGGCCCGGACCCCGGTCAGCCCGTCCCGCTCGACCTCGCCGAGCAGCGGGTTCCAGCCGATCGCCGTGCTGCCGTCCGGCCGGGGGCCGGTCTTGGAGCGGTGCCGGACCAGCCGGACCACCTCGTGGCCGTCCGCCAGCAGGGAGCGGACGAGCGCGGAACCGATCAAACCCGTGGAACCCGTGACAGCGATGCGCATGCGCCCATCCTCGCAGCTCCCGCCCGCTCCCGCGGTGGTCCCGACCGCCCGTCACCTTCGCATGCGTCCCGTTAGCATGACGCGCATGCCTGACGACGATCTGATCATCCGTACGGCGCGGAGCGAGGACGAGCGCGAACTCGCCGTCCTCAACCACGCCGCCTGGTCCGTCCTGTCCGACGTCTCCCCGCGACCGCCCGTCGAGGACCCGGTCTTCGACGAGCGGCACCCGGCCGAGCAGTACCTGCTGGCCGTCCTGGACGGCCGGATCGTCGGCTACGTCCGTCAGGTCCCGGCCACCCCGCTGGCGAGCAACCGGCACGTCCGGCAGATCCAGGGCCTGGCCGTCGACGACACCGTCCGCGGCCGGGGCATCGGCCGCCGGCTGGTCGAGGCGGCCTGCGCGGCGGCCCGGGCCGAAGGCGCCCGCAAGCTGACCCTGCGGGTGCTCGGCTGGAACGCCCCGGCCCGTCGGCTCTACGAGAGCTGCGGCTTCGTCGTCGAGGGCTCGCTGGCCGAGGAGTTCCTCATCGACGGCCGGTACGTGGACGACGTCTGGATGGCCCGCCGCCTGGCCGACTGAGCCCCGGACGGCACCCCGCCGAGCCCGCCCGGGCCCGCGCCGAAGATTCGAACAGGCTTGCCGCGAGCGGATGTTCGGCGTTCCGGGCCGGTGCCGAGTCGTGACGGTTCCGCGCTGTCTGGACCGCCGCCGCGCCGGGTACCGTACGCCCGTGAGCAACTCGACGCCTCCCGGGTGGTACCCGGTCCCGGGTGCGGACGGCACCCCCGGTCACGAGCGCTGGTGGGACGGCAACGCCTGGAGCAGCGAGGTCCGACCGCTCCAGGACGGCGTCGCGGGCGGGCTCGCCGACGCCCCCACCCAGACCCGGCCGCCGTCCGACCAGCGGCCCGGCTACGGCTACCCCGGCGGCCCGGCGGCGCCCTACGGCCACCCGGGCCAGGACGCCCACCAGGCCCCGGCCTACGGCTACCCGGGCCAGGACGCCCACCAGCTCCCGCCCCACGGCTACCCGGGTCAGGACGCCTACCAGGCCCAGGGCCAGGCCCAGGGCGGCTACCCGGCCCAGGGCGCCTACCCCGGCCAGGGCCCCGGCTACGGCTACCCGGGCCCGGGCTACCCGCCACCCCAGACGGCCAAGGCCAGGCCGCAGACCGGCCTGGTCATCGGCATCGCGGTCGCCGTGCTGGCCGTGGGCGGGATCGTCGCCGGGATCGCGTTCAGCGGCGGCGGCGACCGGAGGGCGGACCCGACCCCGGACCCCACGGTCACCGTGACCCAGAGCGGCAGCCCCACGTCGAGCCCCAGCCCCACCGTGCCCACGCCCACCCCCAAGCCCAAGCCCCTGCCGGTGGTCAAGAGCACCGTCCCCGACCCGCAGCACGCGATCACCGTGCCGGTCTTCGACGGCTGGGACGTGTCCACCAACCCGCCGCACTCGACGGTCTACCTCGGCACCGGCCGCTACAGCTGCCCGGACGGCAGCTCCTGCATCCGCGGCCAGTTCTCGGTCGAGAAGGACACCGTCCAGGGCACCACCCCGAAGGCGGCCGCCGACGCCCAGATCCCCGTCTACGCCGGGCAGATCTTCTCCGGGGTCAGCTCGCACACCGACGCGGGATCCGGGTACGTCAGGGTGGCCGGGGTGCTCGGCTACGCCACCCGCTGGCACATCCGCACCACGGACGGCACCCAGGGCTACGTCCTGCTGGCCGCCCTCCCGGCCAAGGGCGGCGGCTACGTGGTCATGGAGGGCGGCGTGGACGACAGCCCGGCCGCGCCGGACTTCTCGGCGCTGGACCAGATCCTCAACGGCATCCAGCAGGACAGCTCCTCCGGCAGCAGCACCTGACGAAACCGCGAGGGCCGGTCCGCCGGCCCGTCCGGTACGCCCTAATCCCCGTACCGCTCCCAGAGCTTGGGGTAGCGCTTGGCCATCACGTCCGGGTCGTCGAAGTCCAGCGCCGGCCCGGACGGCTGCTCGGCCTGCCGCCCGCCCACCTCGGGCAGCGGCAGCCCGGTCAGCCGCTCGTACGCCTCGTCGGCGGCGTAGCCGAGGTCCTCGGCGTCGCCGTCCTCCTCCTCGTCGAACTCCGGCAACAGGTCCGCCAGGTCGTCCGGTTCGGCCAGTCCGCCCTCGAAGACCTCGCGGCCCTGGCCGATCAGCCAGAAGCGGAAGTAGTCGAAGGAGTCGTCCGAGGCGCCGTCGAGCAGCAGGTAGGCCGCGCCCCACAGGTCGTTGCGGTAGGCGCGCCGGAACCGCGCCTGGAACAGCCGGGCGAAGTCGATCACGTCGTCCGGGGTCAGCTGGAGGAGCCGTTCCACCAGGAGGTCGGCCTGTTCGTCGGGGTCGCCGTCGGCGGCGTCCCGGGTGTCGTCGATGATCTGCCAGAAGTCCGTCTCGTCCATCACCGCTCAAGCATCCCCGTTCGGCCGCCTCCGCGCATGCCACGACTCGACACGGGCCCGTGCCCGGTGTGCCCGGGGTCCCGGAACCCGGTGCGCCCGGGGGCCGGGAACGGCGGAACCCCGCGCCGTCCGGGGACGACGCGGGGTTCCGTACGCGGGGTGCCGCGGGGACCCGGTGGGGTCAGAGGCCGAGCTCGACCTCGAACTCGCCGGCCTCCAGGATCTCCTTGACCGCGACCAGGTAGCGGGCGGCGTCGGCGCCGTCCACCAGGCGGTGGTCGTAGGAGAGCGACAGGTAGGTCATGTCGCGGATGCCGATGGCGGTGCCGCCGTCGGCCTCGATGACGACCGGGCGCTTGACGGTGGCGCCGATGCCCAGGATGGCGACCTGGTTCGGCGGCACGATCACGGTGTCGAACAGCGCACCGCGCGAGCCGGTGTTGCTGATGGTGAAGGTGGCGCCGGACAGCTCGTCCGGGGTGATCTTGCTGTCGCGGACCTTGCTGGCCAGCTCGGCGGTCTTCTTCGAGATGCCGGCGATGTTGAGGTCGCCCGCGCCCTTGATGACCGGGGTCATCAGGCCCTTCTCGGAGTCCACCGCGATACCGATGTTCTCGGTGTCGAAGTAGGTGACCGTGCCCTCGGCGTCGTTGATCCGGGCGTTGACGACCGCGTGGACCTTCAGCGCCTGGGCGGCGGCCTTGACGAAGAACGGCATCGGGGAGAGCTTGACGCCCTCGCGGGCCAGGAAGCCCTCCTTCGCCTTGGCGCGCAGCGACATGATCTTGGTGACGTCCACCTCGACCACGCTGGTCAGCTGGGCCTGCTCGTGCAGCGCCTTCAGCATGTTGTCGCCGATGACCTTGCGCATGCGGGTCATCTTGACGGTCTGACCGCGCAGGGCGGACGGCGCGGCGGCGGCCTTTGGCGCGGCGGCCGGGGCGGCAGCGGCGACCGGGGCCGGAGCGGCCTTGGCGGCCT
>NZ_LFVW01000735.1:0-5147 GCF_001182915.1 Kitasatospora sp. MY 5-36 | reverse complement strand
GCTGGCCGTCCAGCGCGGTGGCGGCGCCGACGTCCAGCAGCACCAGGTGCAGTTCGCGGCCCCGGCGGGCCGCCTCCCGGGCGAGCCAGCGCCGCATCCAGGCGCGGCTGCCGCAGTCGTGCACCAGCAGCGGGCCGCCACCGCGCACCGAGGAGCGCAGCAGCCGGAAGTGCTCCAGCCGGGCCCACGGCCGGTACACCGCGTACGGCAGGGCGGCGGGCATCACGGCCTCGCAGGCCTCGTGCACCGTCCGCGGGTCCACGGCCCGGACCGCCGCCCCGGACCAGCGCCGCAGCAGCGTGCTCTTCCCGGCCCCCGGCAGCCCGGACACCACCACGACGGCGTCGGCCGGGTAGGCGGTGACGAACCCCGCCCCGGCCTCGCCCCGCAGATCGACCACGCCGCGCGGCGCCACGACCGCATCCACCCCGCCGCCCACCAGTCCGAGCCCCCGTTCACGTCCGACCGGGAACCCTAACAACAACGCCCGGCCGGCCGCTCGGCGGATCCGGCCGGACCGGGCCTCGGCGTCGAGCGTGCGCGCCTCGCGGAGAGGAAGCGGGGGCGCCCTCCGGCCGGGGGCCGAGGGGACCCCGCAGGCCCGCACCGGTCCGTCGGCGCCCACCCGCACCCGTCGGGGCTCCTGGGCCCCCGGCGACCGCAGTGCACCCGTGGGCCCGCCGTCCACTAGGCTGACGAGCCGTCAGACAGGAGGACGGGCCATGGCGGAGGCGGCTCCGACGTACACCGCGCTGGTGCTGGACGGGCTCGCCCGCGATCCCGCCCGGGTGGCGCTCCGGTACGGGGACGAGGAGTGGACCGGGCAGCGCTGCCTGGACCTGGTGCACCGCGCCGCCCGCGCGCTGGAGCGGGCCGGGCTCGGGCGCGGGGACGGGGTGACGGTGCTGGCCGGGAACCGGCCGGAGGCGCTGCTGGTGCGGCTGGCCGCGAACCTGCTGGGCTGCCGGGTGGCGATGCCGTTCCCGGACGGGCCGGTCGCCGAGCAGGTGGCGCTGGCGGAGTTCGCCGGGACGTCCGCGCTGGTCTTCGACCCGGTCCGGTGCGCGGCGGCGGCCGACGGGGTCGCGCGGGCCGTGCCCTCGGCCGTCCTGCTCTCGCTGGGCCCGTCGCCGCTCGGGCTCGGCACGGACCTGCTGGACCTCGCCGCGGCCCGCTCCCCCGCCCCGCTGGCGCCCCGCTACCGGCCCGAGGACGTGATGGCGGTGCGGTTCACCGGCGGCACGACCGGGCGCCCGAAGGGGGTGCTACGCCGCTTCGCCCGTCCGCCGCGCCCGCCGCTGCTGGCCGGCTCGGTCTTCCTGCTGTGCACCCCGCTCTGCCACGGCGGCGGCACCACGGCGGACCTGGCGCTGGCGGCGGGGGGCACGGTGGTGATGCAGGACGGGTTCGACGCCGGGGCCGTGCTGGCGGCGGTCGAGCGGCACCGGGTGTCCCGGATGTACCTGCCGCCGCACCTGCTGTACCGGCTGCTGGACCACCCGCTGCTGCCGACGACCGACACCGGCAGCCTGCGCCGGGTCGGCTACACCGGCTGCGCGCCCTCGCCGCGGCGGCTCGCCGAGGCGACCCGCCGGCTGGGCCGGGTGCTGCACCAGACCTACAGCCTGACGGAGTGCGGGCCGGTCTCCCGGCTGGGCCCGGACGAGCACCTGGCACCGCGGCTGCTGACCACTGCGGGCCGCCCGTACCCGGACACCGGGCTGCGCGTCCTGGACGAGGACGGCGCCGAGCTGCCGCCGGACCGGACCGGGGAGATCTGCGTCCGGACGCCGACCGCGATGGCCGGCTACTGGCGCGACCCGGAGCTGACCGGGCAGGTGCTCCGGGACGGCTGGCTGCACACCGGCGACCTGGGCAGCCTGGACGCGGCCGGCTATCTGACGGTGGCCGGGCGGCGGGACCCGATGGCGGTCGTCGAGGGGCACAATGTGTTCCCCCGCGAGATCGAGGAGCCGCTGCGCACCCACCCGGAGGTCCGCGAGGCGGTGATGTTCACGACCACCGACCCGGACCGCCTGGAGCGGGTGCACGCCGCCGTCGCCCTCGTCCCCGGCTCGCGGCTGACAGCCGAGCAGCTGCACCGCTGGGCCCGGGCGCACGGCCTCGGCCGGTACGCCCCGGACTCACTCCTGCTGCTGCCCGCGATCCCGCTGAACGGTCTCGGGAAGCCGGACCTCGCCGCCCTGCGGGCCCAGGTGGACGCCGGGAGCGGACGGGCGGCCGCCACCGCGGGGGCGCGCGACGGGGTGTGACGCGCCCGACGAGTGCATCGAGCGCCTACGCGGGCGACCTCTCGTGCGCCACCCGGCGGGAAGAACCGTCCGTGGGCACTCGATCGTGCGGCCCGACCTGCCGATACATCCCCGGCAGCGCCGTGCACGTCGCTGTGGGCCGCACCGTCCCCCCAGGAGGCACTCCCTTGACCTGGCTACGCGTCCTGACCGCACTGGGCATCCTCGCCGTGGCGGCCAGTGCCCTGATCGTCTTCGCCCTCTGCACCGCCACCTCGCGCGGCGAGCGCGCCGCGGAGGAGGCGCCGCCCGACCTCCGGGCGGACGCCGAGGGCAGCGGCCTCTTCCAGCGGATGGGCGGCGACAGCTGACGCCGCGCCGCCCACCGCCGGTCAGTGCCCGGCGATGTCGTCCGGCCGGACCTCGATGTGGTCGGCGGCGAGATCGACCGCCACCCGGTGCTCCATGCCGAGCGACTCCAGGAACTTGACCGGCAGCTGCACCCGGCCGCTGCGGTCCAGCATCACGTACTCGCGCTCGTTCACCGACTCCTCGCCGTGCTCGTCCGTCACGGTGCGGCGCAGCACCTCGCTGGCGGTCCGCCCGTCCCGGATCGCGACCGTGCGACGGACCTCGCCCGCGACCATCGGGTCGTGGGTGACGATCACGACGGTGGCGCCCAGTTCGCGGTTGACGGTGCGGAAGGACTCGAAGATGATCCCGGCGGTCTCCGAGTCCAGCTCGCCGGTGGGCTCGTCGGCGAGCAGCACCGGCGGGTTGTTGGCCATCGCCACCGCGATCGCCACCCGCTGCTGCTGGCCGCCGGAGAGCTCGTTGGGCTTGCGGTGGGCGAGCTCGCCGATCTCCAGCGCCTCCATCAGCTCCGCCACCCGGGCCGCCTGCTGCCGGGCCCCGCCGGCGCCCGAACGACGGCCGCGCAGCTGCATCGGCAGGGCGATGTTCTCGGCGGCGGTGAGGAAGGGCAGCAGGTTGCGGGCGGTCTGCTGCCAGATGAAGCCGACCACCTCGCGCCGGTAGCGCAGCCGCTCCTTGACCGACATCTCCAGCAGGTCGCAGCCGGCCACGGTGGCGGTGCCGGCGGTCGGCACGTCCAGCCCGGCGAGGATGGTGAGCAGCGTGGACTTGCCGCTGCCCGAGGCACCGACCAGGGCGACCAGGTCGCCCTGGCGGATGGTCAGCTCCAGGCCCTGGAGCGCCTGGACCTCGACCCCCTCCGCGCTGAAGATCCGGACCAGCCGGTCGCAGACGATGGCCGCTCCCTCGCCGTACGCCTTGGGCGAGGCGGCGGCGAGGGCCCGCTGCTGGAGCTCCTGGAGGCTGGGGGCCTCGGTGACCGTCCGCTCCTGGGGAGTGCTCTTCACCGGTGGTCTCCTGTCTCGACTGTCTGCTTCATCGCACCGCTCTCCACTGTCCCGGCGGACCGGGCCGCTGTCACGGCCCGTGCACCGCCCCCGCCCGCCGCTCCCGGCGGGTCCGCCGCTATCCGTGCCGGCCTCATTGCCGTTCCCCCGCTCGCAGTTCGGTGGCGATCTGGCGCCGGCCGGCGACCAGGGTCTCCAGCACCACCCCGAGGCCGACCACCAGGGCCAGACCGGCGGTGGGCAGCAGCACCGGCAGCACCGCCGGGGCCAGGGTCTCGCCGACGGTCGCACCGACCAGCGCCGAGAGGTCGAAGGCGCCCCCGAGCAGGGCGACCGCGGCCAGCGCGACCAGCCCGCCGCCGACGGCCGCCGCCAGGGTCTGCGGCAGCGCCTCGGCGATGATCAGCACCAGGCCCTGCCGGGGCCGCAGGCCCATGGTGCGCAGCCGGGCGAGCACCGCCGTACGGTCCGGCGCGGCCCGCAGCAGCGTCAGCAGCACGGCCAGCAGGGCGAAGCCGGCGGCGGCGAAGCCCGAGTACCAGAACAGCCGCCCGGCGGCGTGCTGCACCGGGTCGCCGGCCAGCTCGGCGATCTTCTCGCGGCTGCTGTGCACCACGTAGCCGGGGGGCAGGCCGGCGGTGGTCTTCCCGGCCGCCGTGGCCTCCGCGTCGATCAGCTTGGCGACGCGACCCAGGAGCTCGCCGCTGCCGATGGCGCGCTCCCGCAGCAGGGCGCGGACCCGGTCCGGGTCGACGTCGCCGACGGCGAACCACTTGTTCACCCGGTTCGACCGCTTGAGCTCCGGCAGGTGCTCCGCGGCGGGGCCGGCCGGCACCACGACGAAGGGCTTGCCGGGGTCCGGGAAGGCGGGCGTGGCGGTGACGATCCCGGCGACGCTGGTGACCATCTGGCTGCCGGAGGGCGTGCGCACCTGCGGTGCGCCCGAGGCCAGGTGCGCGGCCAGGTCCCGGCTGAACAGCGCGGGGACCGGGCCGTCCTTGCCGCCCGGGGCGGCGGTCAGCCTGGCCGGGTCGTACCCGCCGACCCCGACGGTGCGGGAGATCTCCGCGTAGGCCTCGGGCTCGACCACCACCAGGACGGCCTCGGCGGTCTCCCGGTCGGCGCCGACGAAGGTGGCCCGCTCCTCGATCCACGCGCCGGTCGCCGCCCGGACGCCGGGCAGTTCGCCGGCCGCCTTGGTGAAGGCCTCCGGCAGGTTGGCGTAGAGCGGGACGGAGACGGACACGTCGCCGCCGGTGGAGAGCCGCGCGGCACGCGCCCGGGAGTGGTCCACCGTGTCGAGCACGGTGGCCCCGAAGCCGGTGGCGGTGACGGCGATCAGCAGGGCGAGCAGCGGCAGCGCGGAGGGCCGCCGCCGGCCCGAGTTGTCGCGGGCGGCCCGGACCAGGCCGAGGAAGCCGACCAGGCCGCGGCCGCGGCCGGCGAGTGCGGCCAGCCAGCCGACCACGACCGGCTCGATCCTCGCCAGCAGCAGGCCGCCGGAGACGGCGAG
>NZ_LFVW01000734.1:0-5157 GCF_001182915.1 Kitasatospora sp. MY 5-36 | reverse complement strand
AGAACCGCGGCACGATGTCGTGGCCGGGGAACTCCCCGCCGAACAGGAACATCTGGATGTACGTGCCGACCAGCGGCACGGCGAGGATCGAGCCCTCGATGAACCGGATGCCGGTGCCGGAGAGCAGGTCGTCGGGCAGGGAGTAGCCGAAGAAGCCGTCCAGCATGCCGAGGAAGAGCAGCAGGAAGCCGAACACCCAGTTGATCTCGCGGGGCTTGCGGAAGGCGCCGGTGAAGAACACCCGCATCATGTGGACGAACATGGCGGCGACGAAGACGATCGCCGCCCAGTGGTGGATCTGCCGGATCAGCAGGCCGCCGCGCACCTCGAAGCTGATGTCCACGGTGGAGGCGTAGGCCTCCGACATCGGGACGCCCTTGAGCGGCACGTACGAGCCGGCGTAGACCACCTCGCCCATGCTGGGCTTGAAGAACAGCGTCAGCCAGACGCCGGTCAGGATGATGATGACGAAGGTGTAGAGGCAGATCTCGCCCAGCATGAAGGACCTAGCATGAAGGACCAGTGGTCCGGGAAGATCTTCCGCAGGTTCGCCCTGGCCAGGGAGTAGATCCCCAGCCGGCCGTCCGCCCAGTCGGCGGCCCGCTGCCCCCGCCCAGGGCTCTGATTCCGGGTCATGTGCACGCACCTCGGTCCGAAGGAAGCGGGGAGGAGTCCCCGGTTCGCACTGGTGCCCACGATAACCGGGGGGTAATCCCCATTTCCATTCGGGGTGGTCGGTGCGCCGAAGGGCGGCGGGTCCTAGGCGGTCGGTGGTTCCACCCGGGCGTACGCCTCCGGCGGGATCGGGAAGCGCCTCAGCAACTCCTCCATCCAGGCGGTCGGATGGGTGGCCGGAGCCGCGCCGCCGGGCAGGGCGCGCGCCTTGCGGATGCCGTCGAGCAGTGCCTCCACCGCGGCCTCGGTGGTGTACCGCTCGGAGATCCAGCGGCGGCCCGCCCGCCGCACCTCGTCCTGGCCGGGCAGGTCGAGCAGTTCCAGGGCCCGGTCCGCCAGCCGGTCCGTTTCGAGTTCCGGGATCCGCCACGCGGACGGCGAGTCGAACAGTTCCGCTCCGCCGCCGCCGGCGTAACCGGTCACCAGGCAGCCGCTGGCCATCGCCTCGGCCGGCGGCAGGCCGAAGCCCTCGCCCTCGGGCGCTCCCAGCGCGATGAACACCGAGGTGTCCGACAGCACGCGGGCGACCTCCTCGTGCGGGACCGCGTGGATGTCGTACAGCTCGACGCCCCTGGACCGCGGGTCGGCGTGGAGCAGACGGTGGAGCAGCGTGCTCTCGACCGGGCGCTTGCGGGACATCCACGCGATGCGCCGGACCCGCCCGGTCGACGCCGGCCGGAACAGCCCGGTGTCGACGGTGTTCGGCACCAGGTGCGGTTCGAACCCGGGCAGGGCGCGGCGGAGCATGTCGGCGCCCGCCTTCGAGACCGTCCACAGGGCCGGCCGGGCCGACCAGCCCGGGTACGGGCCGGGGGCGGGGCAGGTCAGGAAGTGGACGTAGTGCCCCTGCGAGTAGACGACCTTGCGGCCGCCGGGAGCCGGGTCGCGGCCCGGGAGCACGCTGACCTCGGGCAGCACGAGGACGTCCTCGGGGCCGAGGTCCAGGGTCATCCCGGACAGCGTCGGCACGTCGTCGTCGAACCACGTGTAGCGGAAGCCCGGTGTGGGCGTCCAGCGGTACGCCTCGACGCCGGCGGCCCGCAGCAGCGCGACCTGTTGGTTCAGGACGCGGATGCCGCCCAGCGGGAACTGGAACTCGAACGACGCGTAGACGACTCGGCCGGTCACCGAACCTCCCTGACGAACCAGCGACTTGAGCGGAACAGGGCTTCACGGATCCAGGGACCCACGGACCCCCGGACCCCCCGGAACCAGGGAACCAGGGATCCGGGACTACTGCAGGTGCTCCTCGATCTCGGCGATCAGCCCGTCCTCGAAGCGGAAGTAGGTGGTGGCGTGGACCCGGCTGCGGGTGCCGTCCGGCGCCTCCAGCACCAGGACGTGCTGCTGGAGCACCTCGTCGGGCTTGTGGAAGCGGCGCACGACCTCGTACCGCAGGGAGTCGACGGTGGCGAAGAACGCGGCGATCCGCTCCAGCCGGGCGTCGATCGGCCGGGTGCCGTCGCCGTCGTTCTGCCACACCGTGGCGCCGGGGGTGCACAGGGCCCGGAAGCCGGCGAGGTCGCGTGCCTCCAGCAGCCGCAGTCCGGCGTCCACCGTCGCGTCGAGGTCCTGGTCCATGGGCTTCTCCGTTCAGTGCGGGCGGGAAGGGGAGGGGTGCCGGTCGAGCAGGCCGAGGCCGCGCAGGTCGGTGACGTACTTGGCGACGAGGGCGGGGGACAGCCGCGGCACGTCCCGGTCGGGCCCGATCCCGGCCGCCCGGACGGCCTCCCGGAACCGCGGGGCCGGGGCGGGCCGGTCCTCGCCCGGCTGCTCGAAGGCGTGCAGCAGGGGCAGCACCGAGTGGGTGCGCTGCCGTTCCGGCAGGGCCCGGACCGCGGTCGTGAAGCGGGCGAACCAGTCGTCGTAGTCGTCGACGCGCCGGATCGGGTGGCCGTCCTCGACCAGCCAGTCCACGAGGGTGTCCAGTGAGGCGCCGTCGTCGTGCGGGTTCCAGGCGTTGTAGGTGCGGTAGCCGTCCGGGCCCGGGGTGCCCAGCGCGGTGACCGCCTCGGCGAGGAAGTCGACCGGGAGGCCGTCGTACCGCGCGGGCGTGCCGCCGCGGTGGAACGACCGCGGCGCGATCCCGGTGGCCACCAGGCTGAGGACCAGCCGGGTGAACACGTCGGGCACGTTCAGCTGTCCCGGGTAGCTGCTGTGCGCGAGGATCATGCCCGACCGGAACGTGGTGACCGGCAGGCCGTACCGTTCGTGGGCCTCCCGCAGCAGCACCTCGCCCGCCCACTTGCCCGCGGCGTACCCGTCGGCGTACCCGCGGCCGAGGCGACGGTGCGGGATCGCCTCCCGGACGTCGGCGTCCTCGTCGAGCGCGGACGGCCCGGCTCCGCCGCGCACGGCCACGGTGGACAGGTAGGTGACGGGCTTGAGCCGTTCGGTGAGCGCCAGCCGGACCAGTTCGGCGGTGCCCGCGACGTTGGGGCCGAACAGCTCGGCGTAGGGCAGCAGGTGGTTGACCAGTGCGGCCGGGTGGACGACCAGGTCCACCGACTCGGCCAGCCCGTTCCACACCGCCCGGTCCAGGCCCAGGCGCGGTTCGGCGAGGTCCCCGGCGAGGACCGTCAGCGTGCCGGCGGCCAGCTCCCGGTACAGCCGGGCCGCCTCGCCCCCGGCGCCGAAGGCCCGGGCGAGCCGTTCGGCCGCGTCGGCGGGCGTGCGGCCGCGGACGAGGCAGACCAGCCGGCCGCCGGACGGGGCCAGCCGGCGGAGCCACTCCAGGCAGAGGAAGCGGCCGAGGAACCCGTTGGCGCCGGTCAGCAGGACGGTCCGGGGGGACTCCGCGGGGCCGGGCAGGCCCGGCGCGGCGGCCAGGGTCGGGGCGTCGATGAACCGGTCCGGGGTGAGGTCGCGGGCCCGGACCTCGGTCGCGTCGCCGCCGTGCACGGAGGCGGCCGTGGGCCTGCTCCCCGGGGCGGTGCGCCGGGCCTCGACGTACGCCGCCACCCCGGCCAGGTCGGTGGCCGGGCCGAGGACGACGCCGACCGGCACCTCGACGTCCAGGACCTCCTTCAGGAGGGTGGTGAAGGACAGCGCGGAGAGCGAGTCGCCGCCGAGCTCGGTGAACCGCGCGCCGGTGTCCGCGCCGGCGTCGGCCCGGCCCAGGACGGCGCGCACGGCCCGGTTCACGGTCTCCTGGACCGGCCGGTCGGCACCGGTCCGGCGCAGTTCCCGCAGCTGCCGGCCCTGTTCGTCGGCGAGTTCGGCGTAGCGGCGCTCCAGGGCCGCGCCGTAGCGTTCACGGAGCCGGGGGCGCAGCAGCTTGTGGCTGTCGGAGAGCAGGCCGTTGGCCGGGCTGAAGGGCTCGGTCTCGACCAGGAAGTCCCGGGGCACCTCGTACGGGTTGAGCCCGTTCTCCCGGGCGGTGCGCCGCAGTTCCCGGTCGATCAGCAGCTTGAGCGCGGCCGGGTCGCCGTCGGCGCGGGCGATCGCCTCCGGGGTGGGCACCACCACGGCGAGCAGGTGGGAGCGTTCGCTGTTGCCGTACACGAAGACCTGCCGGACCAGCGGGCTGCCGAGGAAGACGCCCTCCAGCCGGGAGACGGTGACGAACTCGCCCTGGGACAGCTTGAGCACGTCCTTGGTGCGGCCGACGTAGACCAGCCGGTCCGGCCCGACCTCGGCCATGATGTCGCCGGTGCGGTAGTAGCCGTCCTCGTCGAAGACGGCGGCGGTGAGCTCGGGCCGGCGGTAGTACCCGGGGATGGCGGCGCTCGTCCTGAGCAGCAGCTCGCCGCGCGGGTGCGGCCGGTCGGTGCGGAAGCAGCCCAGCTCCGGGACGTCGACCAGCTTGTAGTCGAGGACGGGCGGGCGCTGCACCACGGTGTCCAGCAGTACCCCGCCGGCCTCGGTCGAGCCGTAGCCGGTGTACAGGTGCAGTCCCAGGCAGGACTCGACGAACTCCGCGACCTCGGCGGACAGCGGCGCCGTCCCGCAGAAGGCCTTCGCCACCCGCCCGCCCAGGACGGTCTCCCGCAGGTGGGCCTTGACGGCCGCGTCGACGTCGCCGGGCTCGCCGGCCCGCCGGTCGAGTTCGCCGCGGTACCGCTGGAAGAGCATGTCGCAGATCCGGGGGACCATGGTCAGCTCGGTGGGCCGGACCAGCGCGATGTCCTCGAACAGGGAGGACAGGTCGCTCCTGGCGGTGAAGCAGCCCAGGCCGCCCCGGGCGAGCGTGCCCAGCACCGACATCCGGCCCGCCTGGTGGCTCTGCGGCATGTAGTGGACGACGACGGACGGCACGTCGGCGGGCCCGTAGACGAATCCCCACCACGCGTTGCGGGCGAGGCGCTGCGGGTACATCGCCCCCTTCGGGGCGCCGGTGCTGCCGGAGGTGTAGAGGAGCAGGGCCAGCGGGTCCTCGCCCGGGGCGGGGACGTGCAGCGGGGGGTCGGGCAGCAGGGCGCCGCGCCCGACCGCGGCGCTGAGCGTGTCGAGCACGGCGGTGCCGCCGGCCTCGGCCAGCCG
>NZ_LFVW01000733.1:0-5198 GCF_001182915.1 Kitasatospora sp. MY 5-36 | reverse complement strand
CGGCTGCGGCCCCGCCGCCCGGTGCTGGCCGGCAACCTCGCCCTCGCGCTGTACGGGCTGCCGCTGCTCGCGCTCGCCCTCCCCGCCCCGGCGCCGGTCGCGGTGGCCGCGCAGGCGGTGGCGATGGCCGGGCTGGGCTTCCTCAACCCGCTCTGGGAGACGGTGGTCCAGCAGGACTTCCCGCCGGGCACGCTGGCCCGGGTCACCTCGTACGACTGGCTGCTCTCGCTGGCCGCCGCCCCGCTCGGCTACGTCCTGGCCCCGCTGGCCGCCGGGGCCTGGGGCGACCGGGTGCCGCTGCTGGCGGCGGCGGGGCTGGTGACGGCGGTCTGCGCGGGCACGGCGGCGGTGCCCGGCGTCCGGCGGTACGGCGCCCGGCGGACGACCGTGCCCGAGCCCGGGCCGCCGACCGAACGGCCACCGGCCCGGGCTCGGGATCAGGCGCGGGCGCGAACCCGAACCGGGGTCAAGGGCTGATCGCCGCCGGTCAGTTCCAGATGCCGGTGATGTCGGCGGCGGAGGCCGCGTTGCCCGCGTGGCCGGTGACGCCGGCCAGGTCCTCCAGGGTGCGCAGCACGTTGTAGTGGTTGTAGGTGGTGGCGCTGCTGCTGCCGGGCGTCACGTGGGCGCCGTAGACCAGGGTCGGGATGCGGTTGCCGGACAGCTTGTTGTCCTCGTCGAAGGTGACGACCAGCAGGCTGTTGTGGGTCTGCGCCCAGGTGGCGTAGGCGCCCAGGTTGTTCTTGATCCAGGTGTCGCCGGTGCCGACCGAGCAGTCGTGCATGTCGCTGCAGAGGTTCGGCACCACGAAGGAGACGTTCGGCAGGGTGCTGTAGTCGGTCGGGAACTGGGCGAAGGTCTTCGCCGAGCTGACCGGGACGTTGCCGAAGCCGAACCACGGGTTGTGCTTCTGGGCGTAGCTGCCGCTGCTGCAGACGGTGCTGCCCTGGCTGGGCAGGGACTCGTTGTAGCTGCCCCAGGTCTTGCCGGCGGCGATGACCTCGGAGGCCAGGTTGGCCGCCTGGAAGCCGCCGACCGTCACACAGCTGTCGTCGACGGTGCCCTGGGTGGAGCCGGAGAACAGCGCGTAGTAGTTCGGCTCGCTCGGGTGGGTGATGCCGAAGGACTGGGTGAGGTTGGCGCCGCCCGCCTTCAGGGTGTTGTTGAGGTACGGGGCGCTGCTGCTGCCGATGACCTGGGTGTAGGCGTGGTTCTCCATCACCACGACGACGATGTGGTCGGGCGTGGGCAGTGCGGCCGCCTGGGCGGTGGGGGCGGTGGCCGCCCAGAGGCCGGCGGAGGCGGCGAGCAGGGCGACGGCGGAGCCGATCGCGGTCGCGGTGCGGCGGGAGCGGGGGTTCAGGGGCTTTGTGGACGAAGTCATGACAATTCCTCGGCTAGGAGACGGCCCGGCGGGCAGCAGGACGCCGCCCCGGCCCCGCCGGCCCGGCCGGGGCGTGGGGAAGCTCCGTGGTCGGTGAGGGGAGGGCCGGCGCGGCGGGCGCACCGGAGTGCGCGGAAGCGCCCGAACAGCATGGGGCCCCCGGGGTGACGCGGGCAGACGACGGCAGGTGAAACCTTGGCCCCGGAGCGGGAAACGAACGGTGCCACCGCCCCGACGCGCCGAAACCGCCACTGACAACGCGAAATGCGGGCGAACCGGTTCACATTGCCAGCAACCGCCCCGTCCGGTGATAGTGATCTTCGAACGGCGCGGTCCGACGCCGCGTCAGCTCACGAGAGAACCGAGGAACATGGCGAAGACCAGCCTTCTGCGTCCGCTCGCGGTGGCCGCCGCCGGCGCCGTCCTGGTGGCGACCGGTGCCCTGCCGGCCGCGGCAGCCGGCCAGGACACCACCGACCCGACCGCCCCCGACCTCGCCGGTGTGCGCACCGCCCTCCAGGCCACCACCGCGGCCGGCGCCCCGGGCGCCTTCGCGGTGATCAGCGACCACGGCGCCGTCGACCGGACCCGCTCGGTGAACGTCGGCCTGGCCGACCTGGACGGGACCCCGATGAACTCCTCGTGGAGGTTCCGGGTCGGCAGCAACAGCAAGATGTTCGCCGCCGTTCTCGTGATGCAGCTGGCGCAGGAGGGCCGGATCGACCTCGACCGGCCGCTGCGCGAGTACCTGCCCGCGGACACCCTGCCGGAGAGCTGGACCATGACGGGCCGCCAGGTGATGGAGCACCGGGCCGGCGTCTACGACCACACCAACGACCTGCTGGAGCAGGCCGGCGAGGAGACCACCAGCGCGTTCGAGGCGCGCATCCGCAGCACCGTGTACGACCCGCGCGCGCTGGTCGCGATGTCGGTCAGGCACGGCCTGCAGTCGACCCCCGGCAGCCGCTACTCCTACTCCAACACCGACTACGTGCTGATGGGCCTGGCCGTCGAGCACCTCACCGGCCAGACCTTCCCGGAGGTGCTGAACGAGCGGATCATCCAGCCGCTCGGCCTGCACAAGACCTCCTTCGTGGTGCCCGACCAGGGCATCACCGGCACCCACGTCACCGGCTACCTCACCAACGACGACCGCACCAAGCCGCTGCTGGACTCCACCGCGCAGACCGGCTCCTGGGTGTGGGCCGCCGGGGCCGTCATCTCCGACGCCGGGGACCTCGACCGCTTCCTCACCGCGCTGATGGCCGGCGGCAAGGGCGGGCTCGTCTCGGACGCCTCGCTCCAGCAGATGACCGCCGCCCTGCCCACGCCCACCGCGAAGATCGCCTACGGTCTGGGCCTGCGCCGCATCTCGCTCTCCTGCGGGGACGTGTACGGCCACGGCGGCATCGTGCAGGGCTTCAACACCCAGTCCTTCACGACCCCGGACGGGCGGCGCAGCGTGGTGGTCTTCGCCAACGCCTCCAACAACGGCGCGGTGACGCAGGGCCTGATGAACACCCTGGAGCCGGCCTTCTGCGGCAAGCAGCCCACCGTCGCCCCGCGGACGGCCTTCGCGCCGGCCTCGGCCCCGGTCGGCTCGGCCCCGGTCGACACGCTGCCGGTCGTGGAGGACACCCGGATCTGACACCGGCCGTACGGCCCGCGCCCGCTCCCGCCTCCGGCCCGCTCCGGTCCGGCCGGGGGCGGGCGCTCGGCGTGACGGGACGCGGCCTCCGGAGGGCACCCGGTCAGTGCCGGACACGGCCCCCGGAGGGAACCGGTCAGTGCCGGGCGCCCGCCGCGCGGGGGCCCTCCGCGCTCAGGTCGGTGAGCGCCTCGGTGAGCAGCTCGCGGGCCTCCTCGGCGCGGCCCTGCTCGATCAGCGCGGTGCCCAGCTCGGTCAGCGTCTTGGTCATGCTGTCCGGGCGGCCCACCGCCTCGAAATGCACCAGGGCCTGCCGGTAGGCCTTCTCGGCGGCCGGCCAGCGCTTCAGTGCCGCGCGGTCCAGGCCCAGTTCGTGCGCGGTCATGGCCGCCAGCAGGTGGATCAGCGGCGAGGACCAGCGCTCCACCAGCTCCAGCGCCCCGGCCAGGGCCCGCCGGCGCGACTCCACCGCCTCCTCCGCCCGGCCAGACTCCCGCAGGCAGTTGGCGGCGCCCCGCAGGGTGACCAGCCGGCCGATCATCGCGGAGCGGTTGGCCACCTCGGCGAAGGCGTCCGCCGCCCGGTGGAAGGCGTCGGTCGCCTCGCGGTGCCGCTGGAGGTAGCGCAGGCCCGAGGCCAGGTAGGTCAGCGCCCAGCCCTGCTGCTCCCGGTCGCCCACCGCACGGGCCAGCTCCAGCCCCTCGGTGGCCAGTTCGATGCCGCGCTGGTAGCGGTGCAGGCAGGTGACGTACGTCCAGGCCAGGTAGTTGACGTGCACCGCCTCGACCCGCTCGTCCCCGATCGCGCGGGCGGCGTCCGCCGAGAGCTGGAACACCTCGGCCCAGATGCCCCAGCTCAGCAGCCGGTCGGAGAACCAGTGCATCGCCTCGGCGGTGTCCACCACCTCCCGGTGGCGGCCGGCCCGCTGGGCCTGCTGCAGGGCGGCCAGCCACTCCGGGTGCTCGTACTCCAGCCAGGCGGCCGCCTCGGTGAGGTGCGCGGGGGCGGTACCGCCGGTACCGGTCGCGTCCGTGGCGTGGTCGGGGTCGAACCGCAGGCCGTACTCGGCCGCCCGGCCGAGGATCCAGCGGCCGGCCCGGGTGCGGGCCTCGGCCAGCTCCTGGCCCGTCTCGTCGGCGGCCAGCCGCTCGCCGGCGTAGAGCCGCACCAGGTCGTGCAGGCGGTAGCGGTCCGGGGTGGCCGCCTGCATCAGCCCCGCGTCGACGAGCTGTTCCAGCACCAGTTCGGTGCGGGCCGCCGACCGGCCCGCGTAGGCCGCGGCGATCTCCGCGGTGAAGTCCTGGCCGGCGGTCAACGCGCAGCGGCGGAGGACGAGTTGGGACTCGGCGGGCAGCCGCCGGTAGGACAGCTCGAAGGCCGGGCGGACGGCCAGGTCGCCGGTCTCCAGCAGGTCCAGCCGGTTCTCCTCGGCGGCGAGCTGGCGCACCAGGTGGGCGACCGGCTGCTGCGGGCGGGCAACCAGGCGCTGCCCGGCGATCCGCAGCGCGAGCGGCAGGTAGCCGCAGAGCCTGGCCAGCTCGGCGGTGGCGTCGGGGGCGGCCTCGATCCGCTCGCGGCCGGCGATCCGGGCCAGCAGCCCGGCCGCCTCGGCCGGGGCCAGCACGTCCAAGCTCAGCCGGTGCACCGACTCCAGTCCGGGCAGCACGTTGCGGCTGGTCACGATGGTCACGGCCGGGCCGGAGCCGGGCAGCAGCGGGCGCACCTGGCTCTCGTCGGCGGCGTTGTCCAGCACCAGCACGAGCCGCCGCTCGCGGACCAGCGCCCGGTAGAGGCCGGCCCGCTCCTCCGTCCCGGCGGGCACCGCGGCGTCGGCGACACCCAGGGCGCGCAGCACCTGCCCGAGCGCGTCCCGGGCGGGCAGCGGCTGCGGGGACATGCCGCCGAGGTCGAGGGAGAGCTGGCCGTCCGGGAAGCGCCCGGCCAGGGCGTGGGCGGCGTGCAGCGCGAAGGAGGTCTTGCCGAGGCCGGGCTGACCGCTGACCAGCACCACGCGCGGGTGGGCCGGGCGCTCGTCCTCGGCCAGGCGGGCGAGCAGGGCGAGGGCGTCCTCGCGGGCGGTGAAGTCGGCGATGTCGCGGGGCAGCGCGAGGGCGCTCTGGCCCAGCTCGGCGGGGATCGCGGGCGGGGCGTCGTCGCGGGCGCCGG
>NZ_LFVW01000732.1:0-5244 GCF_001182915.1 Kitasatospora sp. MY 5-36 | reverse complement strand
CGCGTGGCCGCCGCCCCGCGCCCGCCCGCCGGCGTCGACCTCGCGGTCAACGCCACCCCGCTGGGCCTGGACCCGGCCGACCCGCTCCCCTTCGACCCGGCCCCACTGGCGCCCGGCGCGCTGGTCGCCGACATCATCATGACGCCCGCTGAGACCCCGCTGCTGCGCACCGCCGCCGCCCTCGGCCTCGCCACCCACCCCGGCATCCACATGCTCGCCGAGCAACTGCCGCTCTACCGCTCCTTCTTCCGCCTTCCGGGGTGATCCCCCGTCCCTCCGGAAGCGGCCGACCCCCGTGGCCGCTCCCTCCCCCCTCCCCGGGAACGATCCAAACGATCATCCCACCGGCCGGTCGCCACCGACCTGACCACGCCTGATACCGTGCCATCGCCGTGGTGTTCGGGAAACCGGTCTGAGTCCGGTGCGGCCCTCGCCACTGTTGCCGCGGAGTTCCGCGGCCCTCGCTGACCGGCTTTCGCCAGCGGTCAGGGCCACTGGGCGGGCTGGTAGAGCCGCTCGGGAAGGTCGGTCGCGGCGTGTTGATGCGGAAGCCAGGAGACCGGCCACGGCGCGACATGTTCCACGAGGGTTTTGGAGAACACGTGCCCAGCGGTCAGCCGTACCCGCATCCGGTCCGATCCATACGTTCCATGCGCTCCGCGCGCTCCATGCGTCCCGTACGTCCCGTACGTCCCACAGGTCCGACACGCGTCGGCCGGGCCGTCGCGGCCCTGCTGTTCGTCGGTGTGCTCGGAGGTTGCGCGGGCGCCCCCGCGCCCGTCGCGTCCGGCGGGGCGACCGGAAGTGCCGCGCCGGTCAGCGTGGACAACTGCGGGACCACCGTGACGGTCGGCGCGCCGCCCGAGCGGCTGGTGACGCTCAACCAGGGTGCCACCGAGGTGGCCCTGGCCCTCGGGCTGGAGTCCCGCATGGCCGGTACCGCCTACCTCGACGACTCCGTCCCGGAGAAGTGGAAGGCCGCCTACGACTCCGTCCCGGTGCTCTCCAAGAAGTACCCGACGAAGGAGAGCCTCCTCGCGGCCCGTCCCGACTTCCTGTACGCCTCCTACTCCAGCGCGTTCACCGACAAGGTCGCGGGCACCCGGGAGGAGCTGCGCGGCCAGGGCGTCCCGTCGTACCTGTCCCCGTTCGGCTGCTCGGACAAGAACCAGGTGCCGCCGACGACCTGGCAGGCGGCGTGGGGCGAACTGAACGACGTCGCCAAGGTCTTCGGCGTCCCGGAGCGGGCCGCCGCGATCCAGCGGCAGCAGGAGCAGCAGCTGGCGCAGTTCACGGCGACGGCCGCGGGCAAGGGCCTGAAGGTCCTGTGGTTCGACTCGGACACCAAGACGCCGTTCGTCGGCGCCGGCCACGGCGGGCCCCAACTCGTGCTCGACGCCGTGGGCGCCCGCAACGTCTTCGGGGACCTGCCCGGCAGTTGGCAGAACGTGAGCTGGGAGAAGGTCGTCGCGGCGGACCCGGACGCCATCGTGGTCGCGGACGCCGACTGGGACACCGCCCAGTCCAAGATCGACTACCTGGAGAACGACCCGGTCCTGAGCAAGCTCACCGCCGTGCAGCGCAAGGCCTTCGTGACGGTGCCGTTCTCCGAGTCGACGCCCGGCGTGCTGCTCGCCGACGGTGCCGCCCGGGTGTCCGACGGGCTGGGCCGACTGCACCCGGCTTCATGACCGCCGCGCCCCACCCCGTCGTGCGGCCCGCTGGTCCGGGCCGCGCGACGGCGGCCCTGGCCGTCGCCGCGGCCCTGCTCCTGAGCACCCTGCTCCTCGGCCTGGCCGTGGGCTCGCAGCACGAGTCGGTCCGGACGGTGATCGAGGTCGTGGCGCGCCGTCTCGGGCTGGGCGACCCGCCTGTGACGCTGCTGGACGACCAGATCGTCTGGCAGCTGCGGCTGCCCCGGGTGCTGGGGGCGGCCGCCACCGGCGCCGGCCTCGCGGTCTGCGGCGCGGTGCTGCAGACCCTGACCGGGAACGACCTGGCCGATCCCTTCCTGCTCGGGATCTCGGACGGAGCCGCCGCCGGCGCGGTCACCGTGATCGTCCTCGGCGTCGGCGTGTCCGGCGCCGTGGGCACCGGCGCGGTGGCGACGGCGGCCTTCGCCGGCGCCCTGCTCGCCGCCGTCGTCGTCCTGGCCCTGGCCGGCGCCCGCACCCGGTCGCTGCCCACCACCCGGACCGTGCTCGCCGGCATCGCGGTCGGCCAGATGTGCGGGGCCTACACCTCGTTCGTCGTGATGGTCCTCGGGGACCGCGACGCGGCGCGCGGTGTCATGGAGTGGACGCTGGGCTCGGTCGCCGGCGTGCGGTGGCCCACCGCCGTCTTCCTGATGGCGGTCGCGCTGGTGGGTGTCACGCTCCTGGCCTCCTCGGCCCGCGACCTGGACGCCTTCGCCTTCGGCGAGACCGCCGCCCGCTCCCTCGGCGTCCACGTCGAGCGCACCCGCTGGGTCCTCGTCGCCACCGCCGCGCTGGTGACCGCGTGCCTGGTCGCCAACACCGGCGTCATCGGGTTCCTCGGCCTGGTAGTCCCGCACGTGGTCCGTCTCGTCTGCGGCCCGCGCCACGCCCTCCTGCTGCCCGTGTCGGCGCTGGTCGGCGCGTCCCTCCTGGTGGGCAGCGACGTCGTGGCGCGCTCGGTCCTCCCCGACCGGGAGATCCCCGTCGGCGTCGTCACGGCCGGGCTCGGAGCGCCGTTCTTCGCCTGGCTGCTGTGGCGCCAGGGGCGGGCCGACGGGAGGGCACAGTGACGGTGACACCCCCCGTCGGGCTGCGCGCGGAGGGACTCGGTGTCCGCGTCGGCGGAGCCACCCTGCTGGACGCGGTCTCGATCGCCTTCCGCCCCGGCCGGATCACGGGCCTGCTCGGGCCCAACGGCGCCGGGAAGACCACCCTGCTGCGCGCGGTCGCCGGACTGACCCGGCCGAGCGCGGGCCGGGTCCTGCTGGACGGCGAGGACCTCCACGCGCTCACGGCCCGCCGGCGGGCACGGCGGGTGGCCTTCATGGAACAGCAGGCGGACACCCGGCTGTCGCTGACGGTCCGTCAGGTCATCGAGCTCGGACGCACGCCGCACCGCGGCCGCTGGCCCGTGCCGACGGACTCCGCCGCCGACGCCCACGAGCGGTCCGTGGTCGCCGACGCCGTCGCCGCGGCCGACGTCGGCCACCTGCTCGACCGCTCCTGGCCGACGCTGTCGGGCGGCGAGCGGCAGCGGGTCCAGCTCGCGCGGGCGCTGGCGCAGGAACCCGACGTGCTGCTGCTCGACGAACCCACCAACCACCTCGACCTGCGCCACCAACTCGGCTTCCTCGAAACCGTCCGCGGGCTGGGCATCACCACGGTCGCCGCGCTGCACGACCTCGAACTCGCCGCCGCCTACTGCGACGAGGTCGCCGTCCTGCTCAACGGCCGGCTGGTCGCCCACGGGCCCGGCTCCGAGGTGCTCACCTCGCGCACGATCGCGGAGGTCTACGGCGTCGACGTCACCGTGGAACGCCACCCCCGGCACGACAGACCGCACATCCGGTGGAACGGACTGCTCCACGAAAGGACGACGCCATGACCTCCCCCGCCCCGGATGCCCCCGCCTCCCGCACTGCCGTGGTCCTGGTCGGCATGTCGGCCGGGGAGGCCGTCCGTCGTGACGAACTCCTCCGGGCGGCGGCCTCGCACCGGGCCTCGATCGCGTTCCTGCAGCTGGCGGACCCGTCCCTGTCGGCCGAGCTGACCAGGCTGGCCGACGCGGGCACCGAGACCGTGGTCCTGGTCGGCGTCCGCCTCACGGCTTCCGGCCCGGGCCAGTCCTGGCTCCGGCGGATCGCCGCGTACTGGTGGCGCGAGCGCGCGGGCCACCGTCCCGAACTCCTCGTCGCCACCCGCCTCGCCGACTCGCCGGACGCGGTCCCCACTGTGGCCGCGGCGACGAAGGCCGTCACCGGCACGGAGCCCGGCCTCACCTCCGCGGCCTGGGAGGACGTGCCCGGCCACCGGCACCAGGTCATGGTGTGCCGCGGCCCGCGCTGCGCGGCCAAGGGCGTGGAGGAGGGACTGCGCGCCCTGGTCCAGGGACTGACCGAGCAGGGCCTCGGCGACGACGACGTACTCGTCACCCAGACCGGCTGCCAGTTCCCCTGCAACCAGGCCCCCGTCGTCAGCGTCCAGCCGGACGACGTCTGGTACGGCAACGTCGACCCGGCCACCGCCACCCTCATCGTCACCGAGCACCTCGCCGGCGGACGACCGCTCGAATCCCACCGCCTCCCCCGCCACCGGAGGGAGCGGGCGGGCAGCCATGACGGCTGATCGCGGCCACCGGCCCGGGAGCGGCGGTCCGTACCGCGCGATACGGACCGCCGCTCCCGTCGTCGCCGCCCACCGCACCGCGTAGGCGGCCACGCTCCGCGACCCCTCCCGCGGAGCACCCCCGGGCGCGCGGCCGGGGCGGCGGCGGTAGGACGGATACGGACCGGCCGGGAGGAGAGTCCGTGAAGATCGTCGTCGACCTCAACCGCTGCCAGGGCTACGCGCAGTGCGCGTTCCTCGCGCCCCGGGTGTTCGAGCTGCACGGGGAGGAGGCCCTGATGTACACCCCGCAGCCTCCCGTCGAGCAGCGGGAGCGCGTCCTGCGGGCCGCTGCGGCGTGTCCGGTGCAGGCCATCCTGGTCGAGGACCGCGCCGAGGCCGGGGCCGGGGCCGTCGGCCCAGACAGCCCCGGCCGGGAGGGCCGGTCCGGTGTGCGGTGACCTCCGGAGCGGCCGGATCGTCGTCGTCGGTGCCTCGCTGGCCGGTCTGCGCGCCGCGGAGACGCTGCGCGACGAGGGCTTCGCCGGGCGGCTGACCGTGGTCGGCGAGGAGCGCCGACCCCCGTACGACCGTCCGCCGCTGTCCAAGCAGGTGCTGCTCGGGCGGGTGCGCGCCGAGGAGACCGCGCTGCCGCGCCGCCGCGAGGTGGACGCGGAGTGGCGGCTCGGCGTCCGCGCGACCGGCGTGGACGGGGCGGCCAGGCAGGTGCTGCTCGCGACCGGCGAACGGCTGCCCTACGACCGGCTGCTGATCGCGACGGGCACCCGGGCCAGGCCCTGGCCGGACCCCGCGCAGGCCGCCCTCGACGGGGTGTTCACCCTGCGCACCGCCGACGACGCGGCCGGGCTGGCCGAGCGGCTGGCGGCCGGCCCGCGGCGGGTGCTGGTGATCGGTGCCGGGTTCACCGGCTCCGAGATCGCCT
>NZ_LFVW01000731.1:0-5248 GCF_001182915.1 Kitasatospora sp. MY 5-36 | reverse complement strand
CTGCCCGGCGGGGGAGCGGATGCGCGCGGACGGGCGGGCCGAGCTGGAGGTCCGCTGGCAGTCGGAGGGCGCGCCCGCCGCCGGGCACCGGGCCACCCTGCGGGCCGAGGCGCTGAACCGGCCCCGGCTGCTCGCCGACCTCACCGCGGCGATCTCCGGCGCGGGCGTCGGCATCGTCTCGGCCGAGGTCGAGCCGCCGCAGGAGTCCCGGGTCCGGCACACCTACACCGTCGAACTGCCCGAGCCGGCCGCGCTGCCCGGGCTGATGCGGGCGATGCTCAAGGTCTCCGGGGTGTACGACGTGAGCCGGCCGCAGGCCCCGGAGGGTTCGTAGGGGCCGCCGTCCCGGGGAAAATGGGGATGACCGGCCCGCGCCGGGCGTGCGACCATCATGGGGAATTCACGGCCGGTCCACGGCGTTCTCCGGGCACAGGAGCCCGGGGGCACCCGGGGACCTGAGGGGTAGCTCACCCCGCCCGGACGGTAGCCGGGGCGGCAGCTGGGCAGACTCCGTACGGGACCGCCACCGCGGTCCCCGAAGGCCACCCGTACCAGCCAGCCAAAGGACAGAATGACCTCCACGTTCGACACCCGCGACCACGCCGACGCTCCGCGCCGCCTCGACGGTCTGCGGGCGGAAGCCCTCATGGACGAGGACCTCGCGGCCATCGACGAGGACCGCGGCCACCACTACGACGGCGACCAGTACGACCGCAGCGAGCGAGCCGCCCTGCGCCGTGTCGCCGGCCTCTCCACCGAACTCGAAGACGTCACCGAGGTCGAGTACCGCCAGCTCCGCCTGGAGCGCGTGGTGCTCGTCGGCGTCTGGACGGACGGCACGCTGGAGGAGGCGGAGAACTCGATGGCCGAGCTCGCCGCGCTCGCCGAGACGGCCGGCTCCCAGGTGCTGGACGGCGTCATCCAGCGCCGTGACAAGCCCGACGCGGCCACCTACATCGGCTCCGGCAAGGCGAAGGAGCTGCGCGACATCGTCGCCGCCACCGGCGCCGACACCGTGGTCTGCGACGGTGAGCTCACCCCGGGCCAGCTGATCCACCTGGAGGACGTGGTCAAGGTCAAGGTCGTCGACCGGACGGCCCTGATCCTGGACATCTTCGCCCAGCACGCCAAGTCCCGGGAGGGCAAGGCGCAGGTCTCGCTCGCGCAGATGCAGTACATGCTGCCGCGGCTGCGCGGCTGGGGTCAGTCGCTGTCCCGGCAGATGGGTGGCGGTGGCTCCGGCTCCTCGGGCGGCGGCATGGCCACCCGCGGTCCCGGTGAGACCAAGATCGAGACCGACCGGCGCCGGATCCGCGAGAAGATGGCGAAGCTCCGCAAGGAGATCGCCGACATGAAGAAGGGCCGCGACACCAAGCGCCAGGAGCGCAGGCGCCACCAGGTGCCGTCCGTGGCCATCGCCGGGTACACCAACGCCGGCAAGTCCTCCCTGCTCAACCGGCTCACCGGCGCCGGCGTCCTGGTGGAGAACTCGCTGTTCGCCACCCTGGACCCGACGGTGCGCCGGGCCGAGACCCCGACCGGGCGGCTCTACACCCTGGCCGACACCGTCGGCTTCGTCCGGCACCTGCCGCACCACCTGGTCGAGGCCTTCCGCTCGACCATGGAGGAGGTCGCCGACGCGGACCTCATCCTGCACGTCGTGGACGGCTCGCACCCCGAGCCGGAGACGCAGCTGGCCGCCGTCCGCGAGGTCATCGTCTCGGTCGACGCGCAGAACGTGCCGGAGGTCGTGGTGATCAACAAGGCGGACGCCGCCGATCCGCACGTGCTCCAGCGCCTGCTGCGCCGCGAGCCGCACGCCATCGTGGTGTCGGCCCGCAGCGGCGCCGGCATCGAGGAGCTGCTGCGGCTGATCGACGACGAGCTGCCGCGTCCGGCGGTCGAGGTGCGGGCCCTGGTGCCCTACACCCAGGGCGCGCTGGTCTCCCGGGTGCACGCCGAGGGCGAGCTGCTCTCCACCGAGCACACCGGCGAGGGCACCCTGCTGCACGCCAAGGTGCCGGCCGAGCTGGCCGCCGAGCTGGAGTACTTCGCGGTGGCCCTGCAGGGCTGAGCCCGAAGCGCACGCAGGGGCCCCGGGACGGATCGCCGTCCCGGGGCCCCGCTGTTTCCGGCGGTGCTACCGGACGTTCTTGGCGAAGTAGTCGAAGGCCTGCTTCGCCTGGTCCTGGAGGGAGGGGCCGGCCTGGTAGCCGGCCGGGTTGCGGTTGCCGACCGCGCCGACGCTGACCAGGTTGGGCTTGCCGTCCCGGATGACGAACCAGCCGCCGCCGGCGGCGCCCGCCGTCATGGTGCAGCCGATCACGTACATCGGCGGGCGGTCCCGGTCGAAGGAGAGCAGCCCGGGGGCCAGCGGGGAGTCGCAGTGTTCGAGCTCCAGGCCGTCGAACGGCCGCTCGGCCGGGTAGCCGTAGGCGGCGGTCCCGGTGATCTGGTCGCGCGGGGCGTTGAACCAGATCGGCACCGAGCCGCCGACCGTCTCCTCCAGGGACCTCCCGGAGCCGTCCTCGCCGCGCACCCGCAGGACGCCGTAGTCGTACTGGTGGTGGGCGCCGACGCCGCTCTCCTGGAGCCAGGTCGGCGAGACCAGCGCGCGCACCGCCGTCCACCGGCCGTACGGGGCGACCAGCCGGTCGGCGTTCGCCTTGCCGTGGACCGCCTGGCCGTCCCGGTTGAAGCCGGGCACGAAGACCGGGTTCTTCAGCCAGCCGCCGCCCTTGCCGTCGTGCAGGCAGTGCGCGGCGGTGTAGACGAGGTTGCTGCGGCCCGGGTTGACCGGGTCGGAGACCACGGTGGCGGAGCAGGACACGTCGCCCTGCGACGTGGTCGCGAAGAGCCGGCCGACCACCGAACCGACCGGTCCGTACGGGTGCGGCTGCGGCTTGGCCGGGACGGCGGCGGGCGGGGCGTCCCGCTCGACGCCGGCCGCCGCGGGGGCGGTCAGCGAGTACTCCGGGGTGGGCCGGGGCCTGGCGGCGTCCATCCGGGCCGCCGTCCAGGCGCCGGGCGCCGCGTCGTTGGCGAAGGCGCTCTCGGCGACGTAGCGGGCCCAGTCGTCCACCTTCCAGCCGCTCAGGTCGCCCGGGCTGGTGGGCGACGACCTGGGCAGGGCGAGGGGCGCGGTGGCGGGCCGGGCGGGGCCGTCCGGGCCGCACCCGGCCGCGCCCAGCGCGAGCGCGGCGAGCAGCGCGGCGCCGCCCGTCGCGGCCCGGCGCCGACGGCTGGTGGTTCTCGGCATGCTGGCTCGTCCCCCCGTGCTGTGCTGGTGGTTCCCTACCGCCCCCCGCCGGCGGCGGCTACTTCTTGGAGATCCAGTCCAGCGCCTGCCGGGCGACCGCCTCCAGGTACGGCCCGCTCAGCGAGGTGTGCTCCTGGGTGCCGATCGAGGTGTTGCTGACCAGCGCGGTCCGGCCGTCCGGCATGGTGGCGAACCAGCCGCCGCCGCTGGCGCCCTGGGTCATGGTGCAGCCGATGGTCAGCATGGTCGGGCGCTTGGCGTCGAAGGAGAGCCGGGTGGGCTTGCCGCCGTCGCACTTGTACAGCTCCTGGCCGTCGAACGGCTTGGCGAGGGGGTAGCCGACGGCCGAGACCTTGAGCTGGTCGCGCGGCGCGTCGAACCAGACCGGGACGGCCGAACCGACCGTCTCCTCCAGGGACTTGCCGGTGTCGTTCTGGTTGTGCACGCGCATCACCGCGAAGTCGTACTGGTTGGCGGCGTCGCCGGTGCCGCCGCCCTCGACCATCCACTGCGGCGAGGTGGTGACCTGGTCGGCCCACCAGGTGCCGAGCGGGGCCAGCTCGGACAGCGGGGCCCGCTTGCCGCCGCTGGAGGCGCCGGAGTTGTTGTAGGCGGGCACGAAGACCAGGTCCTTGTAGAAGTTCCCGCCCTTGCCCTCGTGCACGCAGTGCCCGGCCGTCCAGACCAGGTTGCTCTTGCCCGGGTGCTGGGGGTCGGCGATCACCGTCGCCGAGCAGTTGCCGCGGCCGCCCTGGGCGGAGAAGAACACCTTGCCGGAGGGCTGCTTCAGGTACGGGCGGGGCACCGTCACGGCCTTGACCGCCGCGGGGTCGGGGTCGGTCACGCCGTCGTCGGTGGCCGGCTTGGGCGTGGCGGGGGCGGGCTTGGCGGTGGGCGGGGCCGGGTCGGCGGGCTTGGAGTCGCCCATCTTGTCCGGGTCCCAGAAGTCCTTCACCACCGGGTTGTTGAAGACGTGCTTGGACGCCCACTTGTCCCAGTCCTCGTACTTCCACTTCTTCAGGTCGTCCCAGCTCCTGGGCAGTCCCTCCAGCAGGCTGGTCGGCAGCCCGGACGGGAGCGGGATCCCGCCGATCACGCCGCCCGAACCCGCGGCCTGGGTCGACTCGGTGGAGGGCGGCGGTGCGGGGCTCGTCCCGCCGCCCGCCGGGCCGTCCGGCCCGCAGGCGGTCACGGCGAGCAGGGTGCCCGCGGCCAGGGCGGCGGCCAGGGCTGACCGGTGGATCGTGGGCATCTGTGCGCTTCCCCCTGTGCTCGTCGGTCGGTGCCGGTCGGTGCCGGGCCGCCCGGTGGTGTCACGGCCGGCGGTCGTGCACCGCGGTGGTGCGTGTCCGGCCGGTTCGCGGTGCGGCGGTTCGCCGCCATGGAGTCTTCCATCGCGGACGAGGACGGCGCTGCCCGCCCCCCGGGTTGCGGTGCGGGCCGGAGGTCACCGATCCGTGATCCGGGCCCGCCCGGTCCGCCGACGCAGCAGGGCATCGGGCCCCGTTGGTGGACAATCCCCGATCTTCACCCTGACGAGTGAGCCGTCCTTGTGATCACCCGTCAGGGATAGGTAACCCTTACCTGACGCGACGGTGCGAGCGCCCGCCGACCCCTCCACCACAGTGCGCGTCCGCACCCCCACGCGCCCCAAGGAGCAGCCTTGAGCACCGCCGCCCTCACCGTCGCCCCGCCCGTACCGTCGCCCACCGTGGAGCGGGCCCACGGGCACGACCTCCTGCTGCACCCCGACCCGGCCGTCGCCGCCGAACAGGCCGGACTGGAGGCCCTGCTGCGCTGCTGGACCCGGGAGACCGGAGCCCGGCCCGGCCCGGACGGCCGGCTGCGGATCGCCGTCCTCGGCGGGGCCGCCCGGCTCACCGCCCCGGTCCGCTACTGGTCGCCCGGCGGCTGGCACCGCTTCGGACCCGCCACCCTCGCGGTCGGGGAGACCGGCCCGGCCGGGGACGTCCGCGAGGCCCCCGTGGA
>NZ_LFVW01000730.1:0-5271 GCF_001182915.1 Kitasatospora sp. MY 5-36 | reverse complement strand
CGGCGCGGGCCCTGGGCCTGGGTGGCCGGCGCGATCGCCGTGCTGGTCGCGGCCGGTGCGGGCATCGCGTTCGCGCTCAGCGGCAGCGAGCCCGCCGGCCACTCGGACATCTCGCCGCAGCCCCCGGCGGCCACCAGCACCGAGACGACCGCGCCCCCGTCCCAGAGCGGCCTGGCGACCCCGCCGGCCTCGGCCTCCGGCAGCAAGAAGCCGCAGCAGCCGACCGACCCCGGCAACAACAACGGGAACAACAACGGGAACAGCGGCAACAACATGTCGCCGTCGCCGAACACGGGCAAGCACACCCCGACCCCGACGCCGACCGGGACGGCCAGCCACACGCCGACCGGGACGGCGCCCGCGACGACGGCGCCGGCCACGACGGCGCCGCCGCAGACCGCGGGCCCCGGCACCGGGTCGCCGAAGCCGCCGACGGACCCGAAGCCGTCCATCCCGGTCGTGCCGCCGACCCCCTGACCCGGTCGGCGGCGGCGGGTCAGTTGGCGAAGGCGTCCAGGACCTGCTCGTACTCCTGGCACCACCACGCCAGCTGGCCCGCGGAGGCGGGGTAGAGCGGGTCGGCCCGGTGGTCGGCCCGCTGGTAGCGCCACTGCAGCATCCAGAAGTCGTTCAGCCGCTCCCACCAGACCCGGTGGACGGCGGCGGCCAGGTGCTCGGCGGTGGCCGCCCCGGAGGCCCGGTAGGCCTGGGAGTAGCGGCGGACCCGGACCAGGTCGAGGGCGCCGGACGAGCGGTCGTTGAAGAGCAGCGTGGCGGCCCGGACCGCCTCCTCGGCGCGTGGCTGCGGGCCGAGCTTGTCCCAGTCCAGGACGGCCGCCACCCGGCCGCCCCGCGGGTCGTCCTCGTACAGCAGGTTGAGGCCGTGGAAGTCGCCGTGGGTCCAGCCGGTGGGCGGCGCGGCCTCCGGGGCGGGGCGGCGGTGGGCGTGCTCGGCGAGCAGTTCCAGCCGTTCCGTGAGCCGTTCCACCACGAGGGCGTCCAACTCCCCGGCCGGCTGGTGCTCCCGGGCGCGGCGCCGCAGGTCGCGGGCGAGTGCGGCGCTGTCGACGGGGTCGGCGCTCCGGTACCCGGCGGGTTGTTCGAGGGGGGCGCAGACGTCGTCGAGCGCGCCGTGCAGCCGGCCGAGCAGCGTGCCGAGCGCGTCGCACTGCGACGGGTCGAGCTCGTCGCCGTGCCGGTGCCGGCCCTCGACCCAGGGGAACAGGGCGAACAGCCGGCCGCCCCAGGCGGCCACCGTGCCGGACCGTTCGGCGCAGGCCAGCGGGGGTGCGACGGGCAGGCCGAGGGTGTTCAGCGCGGCCATCGCGCGGTGGTGGGCGAGGATCTTCGGACGGCTGGCGGTGGCGGAGTCGACGTAGCACTTCAGGAAGTACGGACCGGCCTCGGTGGTGACCAGGTACCCCCGGTTCAACAGGCCCTCGGCGACGGGTTCGGTGGTCAGCGGCCGTCCGACCCGGTAGCGGGCCAGGACCTCGGCGAGCGCACCCCCCGGGACGGGGGGACTGAGGGTCCCCATCGGTGGTGCGGAGAGATCGGGGCGGGCCGGTGCGCAGGCGAGGGTCTGGCTGAAAGTCACGTGCAGAGGTTATGGCCCCCTTGTGGGGGCCCTTGACAAACCGTCAGTTCTGTGAAGGGCCGGATCAGTACTGGTGGTCGGCCTGGTGCCGCGCCACGAAGGCGGCCGCCTGGGTGCGCCGCTCCATGCCCATCTTGGCGAGCAGACTGGAGACGTAGTTCTTCACCGTCTTCTCCGCCAGGTGCAACTCGTTGCCGATCTGACGATTTGTCATACCTTCGCCGATCAGATCGAGGATCCGCCGTTCCTGCTTGGTGAGTTGGGCGAGCCGTTCGTCCTCCTTCTCCCCGCCGTCGCGCAGCCGGGCGAGCACCCTGCTGGTGGCGACCGGGTCGAGCAGCGAGCGGCCGGCCGCGACGTCCCGGACGGCGGTGATCAGGTCGGTGCCGCGGATCGCCTTCAGCACGTAGCCGGAGGCGCCGGCCATGATCGAGTCGAACAGCGCCTCGTCGTCCGAGAACGAGGTGAGCATCAGGCACTTGATCTCCTGCAGCTTGGACCGGATCTCGCGGCAGACCTCGACCCCGTTGCCGTCCGGCAGTCGGACGTCGAGCACCGCCACGTCCGGGTGGACCGCGGGGATCCGGGTGAGCGCCTCGGCGGCCGTGCCAGCCTCGCCGACGACCTCGATGTCGTCCTCGACCGAGAGCAGATCGTGCACGCCCCGCCGGACGACCTCGTGATCGTCGAGCAGGAATACCCTGATTTGTCCGTTATCAGTCACGTCCAAAGCCTCCCATAACACCGTACGAAAGACCTATCGCCCGGACCTCCATACCAACGCGATCCGGCCACAGCCGTCCGAAACCGATACCGAGAACCCCCTTACGTACGGGCGTCTGCCCGGATAACGTGCGCTGGTGTCCTGAAGGCGCTCGAATTGAGAGCTGCGTCACGCCGACCGTCACCCCCACCCTTCCGACGGCGAGCCGAACGCGGCACCCTCGGGGTTGTAGGCCCTGAACAAGTAGGACGTCCTAGCGCAAGCGCGTCGAGGGCGGACGCTGGGTAACGTTCTCGTGAGGGACGCCGTCGGAACAGGATCACCACCTGCCCCGCAGTGGGAGCGCACACCCACGCGCGCCCCGCGAGGCGGTGACCGGACCGGTCACCGGCGACCCCGGGCGGCCGGACAGACCGAGGAGTGAACGTGACCGTCAAAAGCACGGCGAGGGCCCGCAAGAAGGCGGCCCCCGGCGTCCCTGACACCCTCCGCGCCACGGGCAAGGACGCCCAGCCGGAGCTCGTCCAGCTGCTCACGCCGGAAGGCGAGCGGGTCGAGCACCCGGACTACCCCCTCACCACCACTCCCGAGGAGCTGCGCGCCCTCTACCGCGACCTGGTGCTGGTGCGCCGGTTCGACGGCGAGGCCACCGCACTCCAGCGCCAGGGCGAGCTGGGCCTGTGGGCCTCGCTGCTCGGCCAGGAGGCCGCCCAGGTCGGCTCCGGCCGCGCCATGCGCCCCGGCGACTACGCCTTCCCCACCTACCGCGAGCACGGCGTGGCCTGGTGCCGCGACGTCGACCCGCTGAACCTGCTCGGCATGTTCCGCGGCGTGAACCACGGCGGCTGGGACCCGAACGAGAAGAACTTCCACCTGTACACCATCGTGATCGGCGCGCAGACCCTGCACGCCACCGGGTACGCGATGGGCATCACCAAGGACGGCGCCGACGACGCGGTCATCGCGTACTTCGGCGACGGCGCCTCCAGCCAGGGCGACGTCAACGAGGCCTTCACCTTCGCCTCGGTCTACAACGCGCCGGTGGTCTTCTTCTGCCAGAACAACCAGTGGGCGATCTCCGAGCCCACCACCACCCAGACCAAGATCCCGCTGTACCGCCGCGCCTCCGGCTTCGGCTTCCCCGGCGTGCGGGTCGACGGCAACGACGTGCTGGCCTGCCTCGCGGTCACCCGCTGGGCGCTCGACCACGCCCGCAACGGCAACGGCCCGGTGCTGATCGAGGCGTTCACCTACCGGATGGGCGCCCACACCACCTCCGACGACCCCACCCGCTACCGGCACACCGAGGAGACCGAGGCCTGGAAGGCCAAGGACCCGATCTCCCGGCTCCGCGCCCACCTGGAGAAGGAGGGCCTGGCCGACGAGGAGTTCTTCGCCGCCGTCGACGCCGAGAGCGAGCAGCTGGGGCTGCGGGTGCGCGAGGGCGTGCGCGGCATGCCGGACCCGGACCCGACCCTGATCTTCGACCACGTGTACAGCGAGCCGCACACGCTGGTCGATGAGGAACGGGCCGAGTACGTCGAGTACGCGGCCTCCTTCGAGGCGGGGGAGACCCACTGATGGCCGGTCAGCTGAGCATCGCCAAGGCGCTGAACGGAGCGCTGCGCAAGTCGCTGGAGAACGACCCGAAGACCCTCCTCATGGGCGAGGACATCGGCAAGCTCGGCGGCGTCTTCCGGATCACCGACGGCCTGCAGAAGGACTTCGGCGAGGACCGGGTGATCGACTCCCCGCTGGCCGAGTCCGGCATCGTCGGCACCGCGATCGGCCTGGCGCTGCGCGGCTACCGCCCGGTGGTGGAGATCCAGTTCGACGGCTTCGTCTACCCGGCCTTCGACCAGATCGTCTCCCAGCTGGCGAAGATGCACGCCCGCGCGCTCGGGCACGTCAAGATGCCGGTCACCATCCGCATCCCCTACGCGGGCGGCATCGGCGCGGTCGAGCACCACAGCGAGTCGCACGAGGCGTACTTCGCGCACACCGCCGGTCTGCGCGTGGTCACCCCGTCCAGCGCGCACGACGCGCACTGGATGCTGCGGCAGTCGATCGAGTCCGACGACCCGGTCGTCTTCCTGGAGCCCAAGCGCCGCTACTGGGACAAGGGCGAGGTCGGCGACGCCGCCGACCTGGGCCTGCACGAGGCCCGGGTCGTCCGGCCCGGCACCGACCTGACGCTGATCGCGTACGGGCCGATGGTCAAGGTCTGCCTGGAGGCCGCCGCGGCCGCCGAGGAGGACGGCCGCCGGCTGGAGGTCGTCGACCTGCGCTCGCTCTCCCCGGTGGACTTCGCCGCCCTGGAGGCGTCGGTCAAGCGCACCGGTCGGGCCGTCGTGGTGCACGAGGCACCGGTCTTCCTGGGCATGGGCGCCGAACTGGCCGCCCGGCTCACCGAGAAGTGCTTCTACCACCTGGAGGCACCCGTGCTGCGGGTCGGCGGCTACCACGCGCCGTACCCGCCGTCCCGGGTCGAGGAGGCCTTCCTCCCCGACCTGGACCGCGTGCTCGACGCCGTCGACCGCGCGCTCGCGTACTGACTCCGGGGAGCGAAGATGACCACCGAAGTTCGCTCGCTCCGCGAGTTCAAGATGCCCGATGTGGGCGAGGGCCTCACCGAGGCCGAGATCCTCAGCTGGTACGTCAAGCCCGGTGACACCGTCACCGATGGGCAGGTCGTCTGCGAGGTGGAGACCGCCAAGGCGGCCGTGGAGCTGCCCATCCCGTTCAACGGGGTGGTCGAGACGCTGCACTTCCCCGAGGGCGCGACGGTCGACGTCGGCACCGTGATCATCTCGATCGCGGTCGCCGGGGAGGCGGGTGCCGCGGCTCCGGCCGCCCCCGCCGCGGCACCGGCCCAGGCGCCGGTTCCGGCTCCCGCCGAGGAGCCCGAGCCCGAGCGGCGCGAGGTGCTGGTCGGGTACGGCCCGCGCAC
>NZ_LFVW01000729.1:0-5278 GCF_001182915.1 Kitasatospora sp. MY 5-36 | reverse complement strand
AGGGCCGCCGCGGCCGCCGTCCGGAGGCCCGGTCGGCCGCCGCGCTTCCGGGCGCCGGCGCCGGTGCCGTCGGCGGTGCCGGTCGTCGCGTCGCCGTCGGTCGTTCCGGCGATGTCGGCGATGTCGGCTGTGTTTGCGGCGTCGGTGGTGTCGGCCGCGTCGGACGCCATTCCTGGATCCCCCCGTTCGAGTGGCCCGCCCCGGGCACCCGAGGGCCCCATGAGCCGGGCCGATGGTAGCGCCGGCCGTGGTGCCGGGCGGATCAGGCCCGGGCCGACCGGTTCTCCGCCGTCGGGTCCCAGAGCCCGGCGGCCTCGCCGCGCTCCAGGTGGTCGGCGTAGACGGCGGTCTTCCAGGCGATCAGCGAGCGGCACTCCTCCAGCTCCCGGATCCGCTCGTCGACCCGTTGCCGGTGGGTGTCGAGCAGCCGCAGCCGTTCGGCCTCGTTGCCCGGGCCCTGCCGGACCAGTTCGGCGAAGCGGCGCAGGTCGGCGAGCGGCATGCCGGACTCGCGGAGCCTGACGCAGATCTCCAGCCACTGCACGTCCAGCACGGCGTACCGCCGCCGCCCGCCCGCCGTGCGCCGCACCGGGCCGACCAGCAGCCCCTCGCGCTCGTAGAAGCGCAGGGCGTGCACGCTGAGCCCGGTGCGTTCGGCCACCTCGCCGATGCTGAGTTCCGTCATGTCGTCAGAGCATAGGAAGAACACCGGGGCGGGACTTGATCTAGACCGCGCTCCACTTCCTACGGTCATCGCCATGACCACCACTCAGCTCCAGCGCCGGCAGCAGCCGATCGGCTCGCCCTTCTCCGCCGCCACCACCGCCGAGGAGGTCCTGGCGGGCCTCGACCTCTCCGGCCGCACCGCCGTCGTCACCGGCGGCTACTCCGGCCTCGGCCTGGAGACCACCCGGGCGCTGGCCGCCGCCGGGGCCGAGGTGATCGTCCCGGCCCGCCGCCCGGACACCGCCCGCGCCGCGCTCGCCGGAACCGGGAGCCGGATCGTCCCGATGGACCTCGCCGACCCCGCGAGCGTCCGCGCCGCCGCCGGGCTGATTCGCGAGACCACGGACCGCCTCGACCTCCTGTTCGCCGTGGCCGGCGTCATGGCCACCCCCGAGCGGCGCGTCGGGCCGGGCTGGGAGGGGCAGTTCGCCGCCAACCACCTCGGGCACTTCCTGCTCGCCTGCGAGCTGTACCCGCTGCTGGCCGCCGCCCCGGACGGTGCCCGCGTCGTCGTCAACAGCTCGGCCGGGCACTTCCTGACGGACATCCGGGGGCACGACCCGCACTTCCGCACCGGCTACGACAAGTGGCTGGCGTACGGCCAGTCCAAGACCGCCAACGCCCTGTTCGCGGTGCACCTCGACGCGCTCGGACGGGCGGACGGCGTCCGGGCGTTCGCGCTCCACCCCGGGAAGATCATCACCGGGCTCCAGCGGGAGATGACCCGGCAGGAGCAGGTCGAGCGCGGCTGGGTGGACGAGCGGGGCACCGTGATCGGCGCGGACTTCAAGTCCCCTTCCCAGGGCGCCTCCACGGGCCTGTGGGCGGCCACCTCGCCGCTGCTCGACGGCCTGGGCGGGCTCTACCTGGAGGACTGCGAGGTCGCGCGCCCCGCCGGCCCGGACACCCCGATGGACGACGGTGGCGTCCGCCCGTACGCCGTCGACCCGGACGGGGCGGCCCGCCTCTGGGAGCTCTCGCTGGCCGCGACCGGCGCCACCCCGGTGCCCCGCTGAGCCGCCGAACACGGAGCGGGAAGTCGGCCCGGCCGACTTCCCGCTCCACGACGGCCCGGAGGCGTCAGGCGGTCAGCTCGGGGCTCCACGTGACGCCCACGTTCCCGGCGCCCCAGTTGACGATGAGCTGGGTCTGGTAGACGTGGCCCGGGGTGGGGTTGGGGACCTGCGTGCCGACGTAGTGGGACCAGCCGAGCCCGCAGCCCGCCATCGTGTCCCACCGGTAGCCGGTGCTCCGGTCGTACAGGACCAGGTCGACCGTGCAGTTGGAGTTCGCGAAGTTGGTGTACGCGTCGGCGACCAGGGTGCTCCCGTTGACGCTGACGCACGCCTGCTGGGTGCTGCCGTTGCAGCCGCCGCCCGACGCCGCGAACGCGTTGCCCGCGCCGCCGACGGTGAACGTGCCGGCCAGTGCGGCGGTTGCCAGGGCCAGTGTCGACGCCCGTGCGATCCGCTTCGTGATCATTTTCAGCTCCTCGGAGGGGGCCGGCCCCGGTGGCCGGCAGGTGATCACGGTCGGGGTGGGGCGTGGACAAGCGGTCGACGGGCGGTCGACGTTCGATGAACGGGCTGATCGGCCGCACCGGGACCCCGCGCACCGGGCGGCCGAGGCGCCCGTCAGCAGGAGAGGTTGCCGCCGCCCACGTCGGTACCCAGGACGCCGACGAACTGCTTGAAGAGGTTGATCCGGTCGTTGCGCTGGTCCGGGTTCTTGCCGTCGCACTCCAGCGCGCCGTTGATGGTGCGGATGGTCTCGCCGAAGCCCTTGTTGTTGACGATGGCGTCGTGCGCCGTCATCCGGCCGGCGCCGTTCTGGGTGTTCCAGAACCAGAGCGCGGTCTTCCAGGACGTCGCCGGGTTCTTCTCGACCTGGTACGGGTCGTGCAGCAGGTCGATGCCCAGGGCGTCGCCGGCCGCCTTGTAGTTGAAGTTCCAGCTCAGCTGGAGCGGCCCGCGCCCGTAGTACGCGGACTGCCCGGCCGGACAGCCGTACGGCTGCGAAGTGTCGCAGTAGTGCGGGTAGTTGGCGGTGTTCTGCTCGACGATGTACTTCAGCCCGCCGGTCTCGTGGCTGACGTTGGCCAGGATGGCCGCCGCCTCGCGCTTGCGGGTCGCGGTGTCGCCGGTGGTGGTGAACTTCGGGTAGGCGCCCAGGGCGTCGGTCAGGCCCTTGTACGTGTAGAAGGCGTTCCGGTTCGGGAACATCTTGTTGAACTGGGCCTCGCTCACCACGAAGGAGCCGGCGGCGGAGGCCGGGGCGGTCTGGCCGGCGACGGCGAGGGTGCTCAGCACGGCGGCGGAGGCCGCCAGCGACAGGGTGCGGGAAAGCTTCATCGGTTTCCTCGTTCCTCGGGTTTCCTTGGCGGGGGCGGCACTTCGCTCGCGAGGACTCGCGACGGCTCGGGACGGTTCGCGGGGACGCGCAGATTCGCGCAAAAGGTCGCAAAGATCCGCGAAGAGTCGCGAAGGGTCTCGACAGCTCGCGAAGGTTCGCGAAGGGCCTCCGCCATCCTGGCGGGCGGAAAGCGTCAAATATGTCCAACGGAGGTCTAAACCACTCGTACGGGTCGTATCCGATCCGGTCGTTGGACGCCGGCCGCCCTCGGGGTGATCACCGGGCTGTCGGTCGTACCGGATAGCCTCCTTCCGAGTCGGACGGCACAACTGGGGGAGCAGGGGCGCATGAGCGGTCACACCGACGACGAGGGCGCCGAGCGCCTGGCCGCCGAGGGGGAGGTCGCGGTCGCCCGGCTGGCGATCGACTCCGGGGACCTGACGCACGCCGCCGAGCACCTCGGCGACGCGATCCTCGCCGCCCCCCAACTGCCCGAACTGCACGAGGCGCTGGCCGAGTTGTGCGCCGCGGCGGGCGGCCCGGCGGCGGCCCGCGAGCTGTTCCCGCTGGACGGCCGGGTGTACCTCGGCACGGCGGTCTGCCGGGCCCACGTGGAGGCCGCGGCGGGGGACTGGAACGCCGCCGTCGGACTGCTCGCCTCCGCCATCCAGGCCGAGCCGGCCCGCCCCTGGGCGCACGCCGCCTGGCTCGCCCGCGAGGACCTGCCCGGCCTGGTCGACCCGGACGCCGTCGCCCAGGCGGTGGCCCGCGCGACCGGCGCGCTGCCCGACCCGCTCCCGGCCGAACCGGCCGAAGCCGTACGGCCGTTCCACGACTTCGTGCAGGCCGTGCTGGACCGGCACGGCGACCACGTCCTGCTGCTGGCGATGGCCTCCGGCCTGACCCGCCGGCTCGGCGACACCGCCCGCGCCGTCGAACTCGCCGACCGGGCGCACCGGTCGGCCCCCGGCTACCTGCCCGCCGTGATGCTCGGCAACGCCCTGCGCTCGGCCGGCCGCCCGGAGCAGGCGCTCGCCGTCTGGGAGGCCGAACTGGAGCGGGTCGCCCCGGACCTCGACGACTCCAACAGCTACCTCGCCGTCGACGTCGCCGAGTTGTACGGCGCGCTCGGCCGCCCCGCCGAGGGCCTGCCCTGGCTGGAGCGGGTGCTCGCCGCCGTGCCCGACCACCCCAAGGCCGGCCCGGCCCGGTACGGGCTGCGCCACGCCCTCGACGGCGACCCGGCGCACCTGCTCGCCCTGGCCGACCACCACCGCGCCCACCCCGAACACGGGTACGCCCAGGAGCTGTTGGAGCGGCTGAGCCACCGGGAGCCCTGGCTCGGCCTGGTCTCCGGCGCCACCGAGGCCACCGTCAACGTGCTGCACCAGGTGCTCGCCGCCGCCGACACCAGCCGCGACACCGAGATCGAGTGCACGGCCTCCACCGTGGAGCCGCCCAGCTCGGTGCTGGCCGTCCGGCTCGCGCTGCCGCGCTCCACCGTCCGCTACCAGGCCGTCGGCGAGCCCGACCCCCGGCTGCCGCTGACCGAGCCCACCACCCGGATCTGGGCCTGGGACGGCACCGACCCGCGCCCGGCCGTCGACCCGCCCGCGCCGCAGAGCGCCGAACTCGTCCGGGCCACCGCCGAGATCTTCTGGCCGACCGTCCCCGCCGCCTACGACCACGCCGTCCGGCTGGCCGGACTGCCGCTGGACGACCTGCTCGGCGTCCTGGTCCACCCGCCGGTGCCGCGCGAGGACGACCTCGGCCGCGCCCTGCTCGCCCACCAGCCCGAACTCTGGGTGCGGGCCGTCCAGGTCTTCGCCTGCCTCGGCATCGCCCACCACCGGGCCGACCAGCCCTGGGAGGGCTCCGAGCGCCGCCGGGTGCTGCGCGACCTGCTGCTCGGGCCGGAGGACTGGGTGGTCGAGGCGGCCGGCTTCGCGCTGGTCGCGATCGGCTGGACGCAGCCGCGGACCAGGGCCGACATCGCCGAGCTGCTCCGGCAGCGGCTGCACCACGGCGCCCGGGCCCGCCGCACCCGGGCGGTGACGATCCTGCGCTCGCTGTCCGCGCTGGTGCTCGCCGCGCCCTGGACGTCCGCCGAGGACCGCGCGCTCGCCCGCCACCTGACGGCCCGGGAGGACGCCGCCGACGCGGGGGCGGAGCCGGAGCCGCAGGAGTCGGAGCCGCAGGC
>NZ_LFVW01000728.1:0-5278 GCF_001182915.1 Kitasatospora sp. MY 5-36 | reverse complement strand
CGGGCCGCACGGCCGTCGTGGTCGAGCTGGACGAGCGGCCGGCGGCCGTCCTGGCGGTCGGCGACACGGTGCGCTCGGGGAGCTGGCGGGCCCTGCACCGGCTGCGCGGGCTGGGCCTGGAGACCGTACTGCTGACCGGGGACGGCCCCGGCGCCGCCCGGGCGGTGGCCGCCGAGCTGGGCATCGAGCGGGTGCACTCCTCGGCCTCCCCCGAGCGCAAGGCCGAGGTGGTGGCCGAACTGCGCGCCGCCGGACGGACGGTCGCGGTGGTCGGCGACGGCGTCAACGACGCGGTGGCACTGGCCTCGGCGGACCTCGGGGTGGCGCTGGCCTCCGGCAGCGACGCCGCGATCGGCGCGGCCGGGCTGACCCTGGTGCGCGGCGACATCGAGGCGGTGGTGGACGCCGTACGGCTGGCCCGGCAGACCCTGGCGACCATCCGGGCCAACCTGCTCTGGGCCTTCGGCTACAACCTGGTGCTGATCCCGCTGGCGGCGGTCGGACTGCTCAACCCGATGCTGGCGGCGGTCGCCATGTCGCTCAGCTCGCTGCTCGTGGTGGGCAACAGCCTGCGGCTGCGCACCTGGGAACCGGGGCGGGGACAGCGCAGGGGCCAGGGACAGGGGCAGGGACGGGGACGGCGCAAGGGAGGACGACGGTGAAGGCCTGGAAGCGTCTCGGGGCGGTCGGCCCTCCGGTCGGCGCGGCGGCGCTGGCCCTGGTCCTGCTCACCGGCTGGACGGCGTTCGGCGGGGCCGGCCGCGACCGCCCGGTGGAGGCCGGGCCGGGCTGGGTGCTGCTGCCGACGGCCGGCGCGGCCTCCGCCACGGCGGCCTTCTTCACGATCCGCAACCCGGGCGACATACCGGACGAACTGACCGGCGCCAGCTGGGAGTTCGGCGGCCGGATCACCCTGAAGCGGCACCTGCACCAGGGCGCGGCGGGCCGCTGGGAGCCGGCCCCGGCGCTGCCGGTGCCGGGCCGCGGCGAGCTGCGGATGACCCCGGAGGACGCGGACCTGATGATCGCCGACCCGCCGCCGCTGCGGGCCGGCCAGTGGGTGGAGTTCACCCTCACCTTCCGGCACAGCCCACCGCTGCGGCTCGCCGCCCAGGTGCTGCCGGCGGCTGAACGGCCGCGCTGAACGGGCGCGCTGAAAACGTCAGGGCGTGTCCCGCGGACCGGAAGGATCCGCGGAACACGCCCTGACCTCATCGGCTCAGGAAGGCCGCTCCCCGAGCGTCTCCTCGACCGCCCGGCGCGGGGTGGCCGCCCCGGGCGGGCCGTAGCCGGCCCGCAGGACCAGCTGGACGTGGCCCGGCCCGGCGGCCGGGTCGCGCAGCGCCCAGCGGGTGTCCGGCCACTCGATCGCCTGGTGCCAGACGGTGAGCCGGACGCCGTGCAGCGTGGCCAGCAGCCAGACCCGCTCCAGCGCCTGCCCGGTGCGCAGCCAGTCCGGCGGGCCGTCGCCGCGGGTGCTGAGGGTGCACAGCTGGGGCAGTGCCTCGAAGCGCTGCGAGGGCGGCTGCTCGGGGGCCTCCGGCGGGCGGCCGCCGAACTCGCGCATCGGCACCCGGGCGTCGTGGTCCTGCGGGCCGAGCGCCGACCGCGGGATGCCGTCCTCGGCGGTGCCGTCGTCGGGCCGCAGCCAGGCGCGGGACTCGGCGGCCCTGGCCGGGTCGGCGGCGTTGCGGCGCTCGGCGTCGGCGGTGAGCTGCTGCACCCGCCGTACGCCCTCCTCCTCCAGCGCGGCCAGGGTGACGCCCTCCTCCCGGGCGGCGGCCATCAGCTCGCCGATCACCGCCTCGGGCACGTCGCGCTGGGTGAAGGGCTCGCGGCTGGAGTGACGGGCGGCGATGGCGGGGTAGAGGTCGCGACCGAAGGGCGCCTCCGCGACGGCCGGGCGGGAGAGGTCCAGCACGGCGAGCAGCCCGGGCTCGGCGACGTCCGGCAGCAACCGGACCAGCGGTTCCCGGTCCAGCCGCCCGGCCGCCACCCGCAGGTTGAACACGGCCGCGCCGACCGCGATGTGCACGGCGGCGCCGGCCGGGTCGGCCAGCGGTACGGAACGATCGGTGTCGGCGTACACGGCGAGCCCGCGCCCGTCCGGCGTCGGCACGAAGCGCCAGGGCTGGCTGTTGTGCAGCGACGGCGCCGCGCCGCCGGCGGCGGCGAGCAGGCGCAGGTCGGCCGCGCTGAGCATCTGGGTGAGAGCCGGGTCGAGCGTCATGGCGATCCACTCCTTCAGCCGCTGGGCTTCGGCATCAACCGCGGGGTCAGGACGGGCCCGGAGGTCCCGCTGCTTCCGAGCGTGCGCGCCCGGCCGCGCGGACGACAGGGCCCTTGGGCCCGTCCTCACGACGGCCGGGCCGGGGGCCGTCGCGGGCACAGGCCCGTCCGGTGGATCGGGACGGGGGCGGATCCACCGGACGGGCGTCCGTCACCCGTGCGGGACGACCGCGACGGGAGCCTCGGCGTGGTGCAGGACGGCGTGCGCGACCCGGCCGAGCCGGGGGCCGAACTCGATCGGGCGGCGGCCCCGGCCGACCACGACCAGCGCGGCGCCCGCGGAGGCCTCGACCAGGGCGCGGGCGGCCCCGAGCTGCACGTCCTCGACCACCTCGACGTCCGGGTACCGCTCGCGCGGTCCGGCCAGGGCGAGCGAGAGCAGCTCGGCCTCCAACGCCTCCAGCTGGCCGAGCTCGGCGGCCGGGACGGCGCCGCCCGCGTAGCCGAACACCGGCGGCAGGTCCCAGCCGTGCACCGCCCGGACCCGGGCGCCGCGCAGGGCCGCCGCGCGGAAGGCGAAGTCGAGCACCTCCGGCTCCGGGGTGTGGGCGTCCACGCCGACCACCACCTCGCCCTTGCCGCTCTCGCCCGCCGTTCCGGCCTCGCGCACCACGACCAGCGGCACGGTGCTGCGCCCGGCCACCGAGATGCTGACCGAGCCCAGCAGCAGCCCGGTGAAGCCGCCGCGGCCGCGCGAGCCGAGCACCAGCAGCTCCGCCTCCGCGGCGGCGGCCAGCAGACCGTCCACCGGCGCGTCCAGGACGGCGTCGGTCTCCACGGTCAGCTCCGGGTGCAGGCCGCGGACGTCCTCGGCGGCCTCGGCCAGGGTGCGGCGGACGGCCTCGGGCAGGTCGTCCGACTCCGCGAAGGAGGACACCCCGTCGGTCAGCCACGGCCAGGCGTGCACCAGGCGCAGCGAGGCGCCCCGGCGCACCGCCTCGGCGGCGGCCCAGTGAACGGCCGCGGTGCTCTGCGGCGACCCGTCGACCCCGGCCAGCACGGTTGACGTCATGTCTCTTCCTCCACACTGTCGACACGCTGTCGACGCTCGGCGGTTCGGCGCGGGCCGCGGTGCGCTCTGACGCCCCGTCCGCTCCTCCCCCACCCTGGCACCCGCACACGGCCCGGCGGCAGAGGCCGCAGGACCCTCGGCGACGGGCCGAAAGGCCCGCCCGACGGAGCCTACGGCCGACCCCGCCGTCCCGGCCACCGACACCGGGGCACTACCTTGAACACGGCAATCCCGCTGGTCGGACGGCACCCGAGTCGGGTCGGGCGGCGGGGGCCGTCCGGACGGTGGGCGGGGTGCGTCCGGACGGTGGACGGGCTGGTCAGGGCAGGACGACGAGGAGGACAGCGGTGGGCGGAGCGGACGGCGGCGCGGCGGGTGGCGGCGCGCGGATGCCACGGCTGCGCCTGGACGAGCTGCTGGAGGAGCTCCAGTGGCGGATCGACGCGGCGCGCGGCACGCAGAACCGGGTGCACAGCCTGTTGGAGGCGGTGCTGGCGGTCGGGCGTGAGCTGGACCTGGCGCAGGCGCTGCACCGGATCGTGGAGGCCGCCGCCGACCTGGTGGACGCCCGGTACGGGGCGCTCGGGGTGATCGGGCCGGACGGGCACACCCTGTCGCAGTTCCTGACGGTGGGCCTGAGCGAGGAGGAGATCGCCGAGATCGGCCCGCCGCCGTCGGGCCGGGGCATCCTGGGCGAGCTGATCCGCGAGCCGCGGCCGCTGCGCTGCCCGGTGCTGTCCGACCACCCGGCCTCGGCCGGCTTCCCGGCGAACCACCCGCCGATGCACACCTTCCTGGGGGTGCCGGTGCGGGTGCACGGCGAGGTGTTCGGCAACCTCTACCTGACCGACAAGCGCGGCGGGCTGGACTTCGACGAGGACGACGAGGCGGTGATCTCGACCCTGGCGGTCGCGGCCGGGGTGGCGATCGACAACGCCCGGCTGTACGAGGAGGCGCAGCTGCGCCAGCGCTGGCTGCGGGCGAGCACCGAGATCACCCGAAGCCTGCTGTCGGGGGCGCCGCGGCTGGAGGTGGTCGAGCTGATCGCCCGCCGGGCCCGGGAGATCTCCGGTGCCGAGCTGGCGGACGTCTCGGTGGCGCTGGCCGGCCCGGAGGAGCGGGCCGAGGAGCTGACGGTGGAGGTCGCGCTCGGCGCCGATCCCTCCGCGCGGCTGGGGGTGACGGTGCCGGTGGACGGCACGCTGTCCGGCGCCGCGTACGCCTCCGGTTCGCCGGCCACCAGTGACGAGCTGGCCTCCGACACCCGTTTCCCGGCCGGTCCGGCGGGCCGCTTCGACGGGCTGGGCGCGGCGGTGGCCGTGCCGCTGGGCACCGGTGCCGGGTACGGGCGGGGCGTGCTGCTGCTGGCCCGGGCACAGGGGCAGCCGGCCTTCGGGCCGGAGGAGACGGGCCCGCTGCTGGGCTTCGCCGACCAGGCCGCGCTGGCCCTGGAGCTGGCCGAACGGCGGCGCGACGCCGAGCAGTTGAACCTGCTGGAGGATCGTGACCGGATCGCCCGGGATCTGCACGACCTGGCGATCCAGCGGCTGTTCGCGACCGGGATGACGCTGCAGAGCGCGGGCCGGCTGATCGAGAGCCAGGCCGCGGCGGACCGGGTGGCCCGGGCGGTGGCCGACCTGGACGAGACCATCAAGATCATCCGCTCGACCATCTTCGGCCTGCGCGCCCACAGCGAGCCGGACCGCGGCCTGCGCGCCCGGGCCACCCGGGTGGTCACCGAGGCCCAGGGGCCGCTCGGCTTCGCGCCCCGGCTGAGCATGGAGGGCCTGCTGGACACCGACGTGCCGCAGGAGCTGGCCGGGCACGTGGTCGCGGTCCTCGCCGAGGCGCTCAGCAACGCCGCCCGGCACGCCGGGGCGTCCCGGGTCGAGGTGACGCTGCGCGCGCTGGCCGGGCGGGTGGCGCTGACCGTGACGGACGACGGCGTCGGCGTGCCCGAGGGCGGGCGGCGCAGCG
>NZ_LFVW01000727.1:0-5287 GCF_001182915.1 Kitasatospora sp. MY 5-36 | reverse complement strand
TGGCGGCCGAGGCGCGCCGGCTGGTGGGCGGCTGAGCGCGGAACCCAGAGCGGGCCCCGGCACGCCGGCGCCCGCTCAGAGCCGCACCGGCAGCCGCAGCAGGTGGAAGCCGTCGGCCGGCCAGTGGCCGAACTCCAGCCCGTCCCGCGCGACCCCGAGTGCCGCCTCCGGCCGCCGGATCAGCACCTGGTCCAGCACCACCGAGGTGACCAGCCGGCCGAGGGCCGCGCCCAGGCAGTAGTGCGCGCCGTGGCCGAACGCCAGGTGGCCGTCGCCGCGCCCGAACTCCCGGGCGATGTCGAGGCGTTCGGGCGCATCGCCGTACTCCTTCGGGTCGTGGTCGGCGGCCAGCAGGGCGACGGTGACCGGGTCTCCGGTGCGCAGCGCCGTCCCGGTGAAGGTGAAGTCCTCGGCGGCGTACAGGGTGGCGCCGATCCGCACCAGGGTGATGTACCGCAGCAGTTCGGGCACGGCCCGCTCCAGCAGCTGCGGCTCGGCGCGCAGCCGGGCCAGCTGGTCGGGGTGGTCGAACAGGGCGAGCAGGCCGTGGGCGAGGAACAGCGCGGGCGGGGTGATGCCGGTGTTGATCAGCAGGAAGACGGCCGCGACCAGGTCGTCCTCGTCCAGCGGCTGCTCGCCCTCGCGGGTGTCGTGGGCCAGGGTGGAGACGAGGTCCCCGGTGGGTTCGGCGCGGCGGCGCGCGATCAGCTCCTTGACGTGGTCGACGATGCCGACCAGGCCCTCGACCGTGCGGCTGCCGTCGCCGTACGCGAAGTCGCGGATCCAGCCGCAGACCCGGGGCCGGTCGGCCTCCTCGACGCCGACCAGTTCGCAGATCACCTGGGTGGTCAGCGGGTAGGCGAACTCGCCCAGCAGGTCGGCCGGTTCGTTCCGGGTGGCGAGGTCGGCCAGCAGCTCGGCGGCGGTGCGCTCGACGAAGCCGCGCAGGGCGGCGATCCGGCGGGCGGTGAAGGCGCGGGTCAGGGGCGCGCGGCGGCGGGCGTGCTCCTCGCCGTCGAACAGTGCCAGGTGGCCGGAGAGGTAGCCGGCGTACTCGGCGGGGAAGCTGTCGAAGGCGGCGGCCAGCAGCTCGTCCTGCGGGTCGGATCCGGCGTCGGCCGGAGCGGCGAGCCCCGCCCGGTCCCGGATCAGCCGGGGCTCGGTGAGCGCGGCCTTCACGTCGACGTAGCGGGTGACCAGTCGGACCGGGGTGTCCAGGCCGGGCAGGACGACCCGGGGCAGCTCGGTCTGCTCGCGGAAGCGGGCGTAGGCGCCGACGGGGTTCTCGACGTCCTCGGGGGTGAGCCGGACGGGGGTGGTGGTCATGGCGGGTCTCTCCTTCGTCACACGGCTGTGCGGCTTTCGATGCCCCGGAGCTTGCCGGGGCCCGCCTTCAGTGCGGTTTCACCGTGGTTTCAGTCGTCCGGGCGGTGGCGCGGACGGTGTAATTGAACGCGTTCAGAAGTTTGGGCTAGGCTGGGCTCCCAGGAGCCGAGGGCAGGAGGGGGAAGCCATGAAGGTCGTCATTCCCGGCGGATCGGGGGCACTCGGGGCGCTGCTCGACCGGAGCCTGACCGCCGCCGGACACCAGGTCGTGGTGCTGAGCCGCAGGCCCGCCGGGCCCCGGCAGGTCGGCTGGGACGGACGGACCCTCGGCGCCTGGGCGGCCGAGGTCGACGGGGCCGACGTCGTGCTCAACCTCGCCGGGCGCAGCGTCAACTGCCGCTCCACCGAGGCGAACCGGCAGGAGATGATGGACTCGCGGGTGCAGTCGACCCGGGTCGTCGGCGAGGCCGTCGCGGCCGCCCGCCGCCCGCCCGCGCACTGGCTCCAGATGAGCACCGCCACCGTCTACGCCCACCGCCACGACGCCCCCAACGGCGAGCTGGACGGCCTGATCGGCGGCAGCGAGCCCGACGCCCCGGCCGCCTGGCGGCACAGCATCGACGTCGCCCAGGCCTGGGAGCGTGCCCAGGCGGAGGCCGACACCCCGCACACCCGCCGGGTCGCCCTGCGCGCCGCCGCCGTCCTCGGCCCCGAGCGCGGCGGATCCCTCGACGCGCTCTCCTGGCTGGCCCGGCTCGGCGCCGGCGGCCCCGTCGCGGGCGGCTCTCAGTACGTCTCCTGGATCCACGAGCGCGACTTCACCCGCGCCGTCGAGTTCCTGATCGCCCGCGAGGACCTCACCGGCCCGGTCAACCTCGCCGCCCCGAACCCGCTGCCGCAACGCGCGTTCATGCGCGAGCTGCGCACCGCCTGGGGCATGCCGCTGGCCCTGCCCGCCACCCGCTGGATGGCCGAACTGGGCGCCTTCGCGCTGCGCTCCGACACCGAACTGCTGCTGAAGAGCCGCCGCGTCGTCCCGACCCGGCTGCTCGACGCCGGCTTCACCTTCGACCACCCGAGCTGGCCCGAGGCCGCCCGCGACCTCGTCCGGCGGCTGCGCGGGCGGTAGCGCTGTCCGGAGCGTGGTGGGCCGGGTTCGTCACGGGGCCGTCACAGCTGCCCGCCGGTGCTTGCCCGGGCCCGGTCGCTGCCGGGAGCGTGGAGCCCACACGCAGGGGACACCAGGGGGCGGGATGCGGACGGTACGGCTGTCGTACATGCGGCGACGGGTGGACATCATCGGCGTCGGCTGCCTGCTGGCCCTGGTGACGGTGATCGTGCTGGGGGAGTCCGGTCTGGCCGACCCGGGGACGGCCGTGCTCGTCGGCGCCCTGGTGGCCGGCGCGGTGGCCGTCGGAGTACCGCACACCTTCTGGCTGCGGGAGGAGGCGGACGGTCTCACCGTGGTCCGGCTGCTGGTCCCGCGCCGCTACGCCTGGTCGGAGATCCGCGGCCTGGCCATGGAGTTCGACGAGGAGGAGGAGACCAGCGTCCACCGGGTCACCCTCCGGCTGCGCCTGGTGGACCCGCCGGGCCGGTTCTGGGGCCCGCTGCTCGGCCGGTTCGACGTCACCGACGACGACCGGCCGCGCGGCCTCGAACCGCGCGCCCTGGCCGAGCTGTTCGCCCTCTTCGGCCGGCACGGGCTGCCCGTCGACCGGCCGGAGTTCGCCGACGACGTGCTCCACACCCGCGGGCTGCCGCCGACGCCGCCCCCGGCGGTGCGGAGCGTGCCGGTCGGGCCGGTGCCCACGGCGGCGGAGGCGTACGCGGCCGCCCCGGGCGTAGCGGAGGAGGAGACGTACCTGGTGGCCGGCCGGAACACCGCCAAGAGCCCGCCCCGCAAGCGGCGTGCCCACCTGCTGCGCGCCGCCGCCCAGGCCGACCGGATCGCGCTGGCGGGCGGTGACGCGGACCGCGAGCAGGTGGTGTGGGCGCGGATCTCGGCCGGCTACCTGTGCGAGCACGACGGCGTCACCGCCGCCACCGACGACGACGCGCGCTCGTACGTCCGCCAGCAGTACCTGGACTGGCGCCGGGCCTCCGCCGACCCGCGGCGCGGCCGCCGCGACGGGGGCTGACCGGGGGCCGGGGGCTGGGGGGCTGGGGCCCGGCGTCGGTCACCGGCATCGGGTGCGCCCTACGGCAGCCGGGCGTGCTCGGCGCGGCTCTCGGCGATCCGGCGTGCGGCGAGGTCGCGGGCCCGGGCGCGGTCGTTGCCGGTGAGCCGGGCGAGGATCGCGGCGAGCGGCCTGACCTTGCCGAAGCCGCCCCAGTGGCCCTCGGGGATCTCGGTGGGGAACACCCAGATCCGGCCGGGGTCGCGCGGCCAGGCGCCGTCCTCGGCGTCCAGGATCGCCTCGGTGACGTCGGCGATGACGCCCGCGCGCTTGCGGGCGTCGAGCTGGCCCTCGGGCACCGACGGGACGACCTTGTAGCGCGGCGCGTCCGCGAGCTCGCCGCCGACGTAGACGGCGGCGGGCCGGTGGAGGAAGAGCCAGGACACCGAGCGGGTGACCGGGTCGGCGGGGTCGAAGCCCTCGTGGTGGATCAGGATCTCGGTGATGCGGTTGAGCAGGGCCGCTTCCGCCTCCGGGCGCAGGGCGCCGTCGGGGATGTGGACGTCGAGCATCGGCATGGCCGTCGCCTCCTGGATTCAATTTCTCAACTCAGGTGGCCCGGAGCCTAGCCCGGGCTGAGTACGGATTGTCAACCCAGGTGGGTCGGACGGGCTAGGATCGCCCCATGGCGGAGCAGCGGCGGCGGATCGACCCGGTGAACTGTTCGATGGGGCGCGCCCTCGCGGCGGTCGGCGAACGCTGGTCGCTGCTGATCGTGCGGGAGGCGCTGGACGGCGCCAGGCGCTTCGGGGAGTTCCGCACCCGGCTCGGCATCGCCAGCAACCTGCTGTCCACCCGGCTCGACGGCCTCGTCGCCGCGGGCGTGCTGCGCCGCGTGCCGTACCAGGAGCCCGGCGACCGGCAGCGCTTCGAGTACCACCTCACCGAGAAGGGCAGGGACCTGCGGCCCACCGTGATCGCCCTGCTGGAGTGGGGCGACAAGTACCTCGCCGACGAGGAGGGCCCGTCGGTCGTCGTCCGGCACGGCGGCGGCGAGGAGCACGGCTGCGACGAACCGGTCACCCTCCTGCTGGAATGCGCGGGCGGCCACACCCACCTGCCCCCGGACTCCGTCTACCGCAGCCCGGGCCCGGGCGCCCGCTTCCTGCCGTCCTGAGCGGCCGGGCCGCTACAGCCCCAGCAGGTGGTCCAGGACCCGGCCGAAGACCAGGCGCCCGGACCGCGCCAGGACCGGATCGAGCAGCGGACCGAGCGTCCGGGGCAGGCCGGCGACCGTCAGCTCCTCCGTCCAGACCGCCGCGCTGCCGCCGCCCACCGCCCGGACCCGCAGCTCGGCCCAGCCGTGCACCGGGTGGCCGCGCTTGACCAGCCGGCACCGCCCGTCCCGGCCGGGGCCGGGGACGACCAGCTCGGTGAGCTCCATCGGGTCGTCGAAACGGAACGGCCCGAGGGCCGTCCGGGCCAGGACGACATCGCCCGCCTCCCGGCCGGAGCCCCGGACCACGCGGACCCGGGTGAACGGCACCCGGTCCCCGTGCCGGTGCCAGGCCGTCAGCCGCTCCCAGCACTCGGCGGGCGGCAGCGGCGTACGGCGGATCAGGACGAAGCGGGCCACGGTCGCCACCCTAGGCCCTCTCGAAGCCGCGCGGTGGCCCTAGCGGAGCCGCGGCAGGCCCCCCAGCAGGCCCGCCACCGCCGTCAGGTCGCCGCCCCCGTCGAGCAGCACCACCAGCGGCGGGTGCGCCGGCGAAGCCAGCCGGGCGATCCCGCACGCGGTGGCCCCGAGCCCCGGCGGGGCGACCAGGGCGACCGGCGCGCGG
>NZ_LFVW01000726.1:0-5303 GCF_001182915.1 Kitasatospora sp. MY 5-36 | reverse complement strand
CGACCGGGTCGCCCTGCTGGTGCTCGGCGACGGCAGCGCCTGCCGCTCGGTGAAGGCGCCCGGCTACCTGGACGAGCGGGCCGAGGGCTTCGACACCGCGCTGGCCGCCGCCCTGGGCACGGCCGACCTGCCCGCCCTGGCCGCCCTGGACCCGGGCCTGGCCGCCGAGCTCAAGGCCGACGGCCGGGCACCCTGGCAGGTGCTGGCCGGCGCCGCGCAGGGCGCCGGCCTCACCGGGCGGCTGGGCTACCAGGACGCGCCGTACGGGGTCGGGTACTTCGTGGCGTCCTGGTCCTAGCAAGTCGGCGGGGCAGGCCTGCGGGTCAGGACTGCGGGGCCTGCGGGGGCTGCTCCTCGTCGCCCGGCTTCGGCTTGTGGGCGAAGTCGCCGACCGCGCCCTTGGCCTTGCCGGCGCCGTGCTCGATCTTGTCGCTGTACTTGCCCTTGGTCGCCTTGTCGATCGCGCCGCCGGCCTTGTCCACGGCCTTCTCGATCTGGTCGCTGTGCTTGCCGGCGAACTCGCTGGCCTTGTCCTTGAGCTCCTCGGCCTTGCCCTTGAGGTTGTCCATCAGACCCATGGCGATCTCCTTCATCCGCTGTTCCCCGCACAACGACCGGGCTCGGCAAAGCGTTCGCAAACCGGCCCAACCGGGGAAACGGCCGGAAAGTGTCCGGGAAACAGTCATATCCTCGCGCAGTCGCGGGCGGGTGGCAGCCCGGTCCGCGGGCGCCCGGCCGTTTTGCGAGACTGGAGCGGTGAGCAGCTCCCGTACCCCGCGCGTCATCTCGATCGTCGGCGCGACCGCCGCCGGCAAGTCCGACCTGGCCGTCGCCATCGCCCGCAGTCTCGACGGCGAGGTGATCAACACCGACTCGATGCAGCTGTACCGGGGCATGGACATCGGCACCGCCAAGCTCACGATGGAGGAGCGCGGGGGAGTGCCGCACCACCTGATGGACGTCTGGGACGTCACCGAGGCCGCCAGCGTCGCCGAGTACCAGCGGCTGGCCCGGGCCGAGATCGACCGGCTGCTCGCCGCCGGCCGCACGCCCGTCCTGGTCGGCGGCTCCGGGCTGTACGTCCGGGCGGCGATCGACGAGATGGAGTTCCCGGGCACCGACGCGGCGGTGCGGGCCCGGCTGGAGGCCGAGCTGGAGCAGGCCGGCCCGTACGCGCTGCACCGGCGGCTGGCTGAGCTGGACCCGGCGGCCGCCGAGGCGATCCTCACCGGCAACGGGCGGCGGATCGTCCGCGCCCTGGAGGTCATCGAGATCACCGGGCAGCCGTTCACCGCCAACCTGCCGAGCAACACCGCCGTCTACGAGGCGGTGCAGATCGGCGTCGCCGTGCCGCGCCCCGAGCTGGACGAGCGGATCGCGCTGCGGGTCGACCGGATGTGGGAGGCCGGACTGCTGGACGAGGTGCGGGAGCTGGAGAAGGTCGGACTGCGGGAGGGCAGGACCGCCTCCCGGGCGCTCGGCTACCAGCAGGTGCTCGACCACTTCGCCGGCGGGTGCACCGAGGACGAGGCCCGGGCCGAGACCGTCCGGGCCACCAAGCGCTTCGCCCGCCGCCAGGAGTCCTGGTTCCGCCGCGACGACCGGATCCACTGGCTCTCCCGGCCGGCCGGCACCGACCCCGTCGAGCTGCTGGAACGCTCCCTGGAACTGATCGACCGTCAGGGAGTTCCGGCCGCGTAGGAAGGGTTTCCGGCCAATCCGGCGGTGCACCTGCGCGCGCAGGCGACCGTGCAGGACGAACCGGCGGTCACGGGCCGATCACGTGATGGCCACGGATCACCCGTCGACCCCGGTCAGGCCCGGAACGCCCCTCTGGACATGCCATCATCGATGCCGTAGGGGTCGACCGAACGGGCCGGCCGTGCCCGGCCGCGAGTCCGCTCGTGTCGAACTGTCAGGGGAGGCCGTGTGTCGACGGGTACCGGCCCCGAATCCGGCCAGGGCGGGAGCGTCACCGTACCGGCCGAGGAGTTCGACGAGTCGACGATGGGCGACCTGCCCGTGCTGACCGGCCTGGAGGCGCCGACCTCCTACGCGGCCGCGGTGCCCGCCCTGGACACCCGCACCCCGCCCGGCGGCGCGGTGCACGAACGGGAGATCCGCCCGCTGCGCCGGCTGCGCTGGTGGCAGACGCTGCCGATCGCCCTGCTGGGCACCCTCGGCTCGCTGATGTTCGCCTTCCCGCTCGCCTTCGGCTCGGCCGGGGCGCGCGCCACCATGGTCGGGATGCTCGGGCTGCTGTTCACCGCCGCCTCGATGGGCTGGGGCGCGATGGCCGCCCGGCACGCCGGCTACACGTGGCCGGGGCTGCCGCGACGGGGCTCCGGGCAGCGGGCCGGCTGGAAGGCGATCGCGGTCTACACCCTGATCGCGCTGGCCGCCTGCGCGCTCGCGGTCTGGCGGGTCGCCTACCTGCGCTGAGCGCCTCCCGGCGGCTCAGTACCATCGGAGGGGTGAGCGCATCCTCCCCCCAGCAGGTCGGCATCCCCTTCTTCAAGGGCCACGGCACCCAGAACGACTTCGTCATCGTCCCGGACCCGGACGGCGCGCTGGAGATCGGTCCCGAGACCGTCGCCGCGCTGTGCGACCGGCGGGCCGGCATCGGCGGGGACGGGCTGCTGCGCGTGGTGCGCGCCGCCGCCGACCCGGCCGCCGCGGCGATGGCCGACCGGGCCGAGTGGTTCATGGACTACCGCAACTCGGACGGCAGCATCGCCGAGATGTGCGGCAACGGCCTGCGGGTCTTCGCCCGCTTCCTGGTCGAGGCCGGACTGGCCGAGCCGGGCGAACTGGCCGTCGCCACCCGCTCCGGGGTGCTCACCGCGAAGGTCGCCGGGGCCGCCGCGGACGGCACGCCCGGCGACGTCACCATCGACATGGGCCGGGCCCGGCTGCCCGGGCCGGACGGCATCGAGGTCGCGGTCGGCGAGCGGCGCTGGCCGGCCCTGAACGTCAACATGGGCAACCCGCACGCGGTGGCCTTCGTGGAGAGCCTGGAGCACGCCGGGGACCTGTACACCGCTCCGCTCACCAGCCCGGCGGACGCCTACCCGGAGGGCGTCAACGTCGAGTTCGTGGTGGACCGCGGGCTGCGGCACGTCGCGATGCGGGTGCACGAGCGCGGCTCGGGCGAGACCCGCTCCTGCGGCACCGGCGCCTGCGCGGTGGCGGTGGCGGCCATCCGCCGGGACGGCGCCGACCCGGCGGTCACCGGCGAGGCGGTCTCGTACACCGTGGACGTGCTGGGCGGCCGGCTGGTCATCACCGAGCACCCGGACGGCCGGGTGGAGATGGCCGGGCCGGCGGTGATCGTGGCCGAGGGCCGGCTGGACGGGAGCTGGTGGGAGTCGGTGCGTTAGGGCCCGTCTCCGGTGGGGCCCGTCCTCGAACCCGCGTCCGCGGGGCGACAGGCCCGGGGGCCGGCAGCCCGGTTTGCCCAATTCGTTCGGTGATGAATCCCCCCGATCGGGTGATACCGGTCGCGGACGGGAATCAGGGCGTCGCGGAACGTGCTCTGCTCGGTAGCATGGACCACCGGGTCGATCACCCCATGGGGAGGGGTGTCGAGATCACCCCCTCGGACGGGGCGGCGCCCGGCGACCGTTGCCGGAGGTGCCGATGACCATCGAAGCCGGGCAGCCCCTGGGGCAGCCGACGACCGTACGGCAGGGAGGGGCCAGGCGGCCCCTCGGGGAGCTCGGCCTGGCCGCCCTCGGCCGGGCCGGGCGGGCCGCCCTGCTCGCCACCGGCCGGCCGCCCGTGCCGGACGCCCTGGAACCGCTCGTCCGGGTCCACCGCCGGCACCATCCGCAGGCCGACCTCGGCCTGCTCGCCCGGGCCTACCGGCTCGCCGAGGCCAGCCACCGCGGCCAGAAGCGCAAGAGCGGCGAGCCGTACATCACCCACCCGCTGGCCGTCACCATGATCCTGGCCCAACTCGGCGCCGGGACGACGACCCTGGTCGCCTCGCTGCTCCACGACACCGTCGAGGACACCGAGTTGACGCTGGACCAGGTGGGCGCCGGGTTCGGGCCCGAAGTCGCCTACCTGGTCGACGGGGTGACGAAGCTGGAGAAGGTCGACTTCGGGGCCGCCGCCGAGGCCGAGACCTTCCGCAAGATGCTGGTCGCCACCGGGGACGACGTCCGGGTGATGGTGATCAAGCTCGCCGACCGGCTGCACAACATGCGCACCATCCGGCACATGAAGCCGGCCAGCCAGGTGCGGATCGCCAAGGTCACCCGGGACGTGCTGATCCCGCTGGCCGAGCGGCTCGGCATCCAGGTGCTCAAGGCGGAGCTGGAGGACATCGTCTTCGCCACCCTGCACCCCGAGGAGCACGCCCGCACCCGCGCCCTGATGACCGGTCACGAGGCCGAGCCGGACACCCTGCTGGAGCCCTTCGCCCGGCAGCTGGCCCGCCAGCTGGCCGAGGGCGGGGTGGCCGCCGAGGTGACCGTCCGGCCCCGGCACTGCGTCTCGCTGCACCGGGTGCTGCTCCGGCGGGCCGCCGTGCCCGGGCCGGACGGCCGGCCGCAGGGGCCGCGGCCGGCCGACTTCGGGCGGCTGCTGGTGGTGGTCGAGGAGAACGCCGACTGCTACGCCGTGCTCGGCGAGCTGCACACCTGCTGGACGCCGCTGCCCGGGGAGTTCAAGGACTTCGTGGCGGCGCCCAAGTTCAACCTCTACCAGTCCCTGCACACCGCCGTGGCGCTGAGCGGCGGCGCGGTGGTCGAGGTGCTGGTCCGCACCCGGCGGATGCACGAGGTGGCCGAGACCGGGGTGGTCGCGCTCGGGGACCCGTCCCCGGCCGGCGCCGTCCAGGACGCCGACGAGCTGGACCGCACCGACCCGGCCCGCCCGGGCTGGCTCAGCCGGCTGCTGGAGTGGCAGCAGGAGACGCCCGACCCGGACGCCTTCTGGTCCGCGCTCACCGCGGACCTGGCCGGCGACCGCGAGATCACCGTGGTGACGGAGAGCGGCGAAACGCTTCAGCTGCGGGCCGGCGCCACCTGCGTGGACGCGGCCTACCTGCTCGGCGAGGAGACCGGCCACCGATGTATCGGCGCGCGGGTCAACGGGCGGCTCACCGCGCTGTCCACCGTGCTGGAGGACGGCGACCAGATCGCGGTGCTCACCGAGACCCTCCCGGCCGGCGGCGGACCGCCCTCCGGCCCCGCCCCCGAGTGGCTGGCGCACGCCCGCACCCCCGCCGCCCGGCTGGCCATCGAGCGCTGGCTGGCCGATCCCCCGGCCCGGCAGCCGGTGGTCCGCACCGGCCC
>NZ_LFVW01000725.1:0-5312 GCF_001182915.1 Kitasatospora sp. MY 5-36 | reverse complement strand
CTCCGCCCGGCCCCGCGCCGTACCCGCCGATGGGCGGCCACCCGGGGCAGCCCCCGTACGGCGCCGCTCCGGGCGGGCAGCAGCACTTCGTGCCGCCGATCGAGTTCGACCCGCCGCTCTCCGAGGCGGAGGCCACCATGCAGGTGGCCGCCGTCGCGGTGCCCCCGGCGGTCGAGCCGCTGGCGGACATCGTCGCCGAGGAGCGGGCCGCCGAGCAGGCACCCGCCCCCGCCGCCGAGCCCGGCAAGGCGGCCGGCGGCGGCAAGGTCTCCAACCTGCTGAACTCCAGCGCGATCATGGCGGCCGGCACGCTGGTCTCCCGCGGCACCGGCTTCGTCCGGACCATGGTGATCACCGCAGCCATCGGCGTCGGCATCATGGGTGACTCGTACAACGCCGCGAACACCCTGCCGACCCTGCTGTACATCCTGATCGGCGGCGGCGCGCTGAACGCGGTCTTCGTGCCGCAGCTGGTGCGCAGCATGAAGAACGACGAGGACGGCGGCACCGCGTACGCCAACCGGCTGCTCACCCTGGTGATGGTCGGGCTCGGCGGCGTGGTCTTCCTGGCGGTGCTCGGGGCGCCCGTGCTGGTGCGGCTGATCGCCCAGCCGATGATGGCCAACCCGGAGCGCGCCGAGACCACGGTGGCGATGGCCCGCTACTGCCTGCCGACCATCTTCTTCATGGGCATCCACGTGGTGATGGGCCAGATCCTCAACGCCCGCGGCCGCTTCGGCGCGATGATGTGGACGCCGGTCCTGAACAACATCGTGGTGATCTTCACCTTCTCCGCCTACATCTGGGTCTACGGCGGGTTCGGCACCACCCAGGTCACCCCGGAGGGCATCTCCCCCGAGGGCGTGCGGCTGCTCGGCCTCGGCACCCTGATCGGTCTGGGCGTCCAGTCGCTGGCGATGATCCCGTACCTGCGGGCCGCCGGGTTCCGCTTCCGGCCCCGCTTCGACTGGCGCGGCCACGGCCTGGGCAAGGCCGCCCGGCTGGCCAAGTGGACGTTCTTCTTCGTGCTCGCCAACCAGGCCGGCTACCTGGTGATCACCCAGCTGTCCACCAAGGCGGGCGCCGCCGCCGCGGCGGCCGGCCACAACGGCGTCGGCCTGGCCGCGTTCTCCAACGCGCTGCTGATCTGGCAGCTCCCGCAGGCCGTGATCACCGTCTCGATCATGAGCGCGGTGCTCCCCCGGCTCTCCCGGGCGGCGGCCGACGAGGACGCCGGTGCCGTACGCGACGACATCTCCTACGGTCTGCGCACCACCGCGGTGGCGGTCGTCCCGGCGGCCTTCCTGTTCCTGTCGCTCGGCCCGGTGGTCGGCCGGGCGATCTACGCGATCGGCGGCAACGACACCGTCCTGAACGACGCCACCAACGTCGGTCTGATGCTCTCCGCGTTCGCGCTGGGCCTGATCCCGTACTCCGCCCAGTACGTGATGCTGCGCGGCTTCTACGCCTACGAGGACACCCGGACGCCGTTCTACAACACCGTCTGGGTCGCCGCCTGCCAGGCCGGCTTCGCGCTGCTGTGCTGGCTGGTGCTGCCCTCCGAGTGGACGGTGACCGGCCTCGCCTTCGGCTACGGCCTGGCCTACGCCATCGGGGTGATGGTCGCGATGCCGAAGCTGAAGAAGCGGATCGGCGGGCTGGACACCAAGCGGATCGGCCGGACGTACAGCCGGCTGGCCGCCGCCTGCGTCCCGGCCGCCCTGGTCGGCCTCGGCGCCAGCCTGGGCGTCCAGCAGGTGCTCGGCGGCTGGCCGGGCAGCGTGGCGGCCCTGGTCGTGGCCGGCGGCCTCCAGCTGGCGGTCTTCGTGCTCATCGCGAAGCGCCTGCGGATCGAGGAGCTGAACTCCATGCTGGGCATGGTCCGCGGCCGACTGGGCCGCTGACCGCCCGACCACCGGCCGGACGAGCGGGCGCCCTGACCGGGCGTCAACCGGAGCAGAAGGCTCCTCCGCTCGTCCGGCCGAGTGCTGGGCCACCGGTTGGTTCGGGTCCGCCCGACCGCCGGATGGCGACCAGGTGTCGGATCTGCACCACATCTCTCCACCCGTATGCAACCGAGCGGACGTCTCAGCGGTCGTACCCGGTGGAGAAGAGTGGGCACAATTGTCCTGGAGCACAGGGCCGCCGACCCTAGGGCTCCAGCGACTCTCTCAAGCCGCGGCGACACAAGGGGAGGCAGGACCACGGTGGCTGATGGCACCAAGGCGGTCGTCGACACGTCAGCAGCTGACGCGGCGACGGACGAGGCCGCGCTGGCCGCGGCGATCGACGAGCTCGCGGGCTCGGACGACGCCGGCGAGAGCACCTCCGCGGACGCCCGCGAGGGAGCCCCCGCCGCCCCCACCGCTGCCGCCGCCCCCGGGCGCCCCGACGCGGACGAGAACACCGACCAGGACGGGGAGAAGGGCCGGGGCAAGAAGCGGGACCGCGACGACGCGTCGGCCGCGGGCCCGGAGCCCGCCGCCGGCGAGGAGACCTCGGAGATCACCGCCCCGCTCTCGGTCCAGGAGCTGCGCGCCGAACTGGCCGCCGGGTCCCCCCGGAAGAAGCCCGCCCCCGAGCCCACCCGCCCCGCGCGCCGCCCCACCGACCCGCAGCCCACGGTCGACCCGCGCGACACCGCCACCCTCCCGCGCACCCTCCCCGCCCCGCAGCGCCGCAGCGGGGACATGATCGGCCACCGGTACCGGCTGGAGGAGTGCATCTCCCAGACCGAGACCTTCAGCAGCTGGCGCGCCGTCGACGAGAAGCTGCGCCGGGCGGTCGGCGTCCACCTGATGGCCTCCGGCCACCAGCGGGCCCGCAAGGTGCTGGCCGCGGCCAAGTCCGCCGCCCTGCTCGGCGATCCGCGCTTCGTCCAGGTGCTGGACGCCGTCCACGAGGGCGAGCTGGTCTACGTCGTGCGGGAGTGGCTGCCGCACTCCTCCGACCTGGCCAGGCTGCTCGCCAACGGCCCGATGGAGCCGCACGAGGCGTACCAGATGGTCCGCCAGGTCGCCGACGCCGTCGCGGCCGCCCACCGGCGCGGCCAGGCCCACCTGCGGCTCACCCCGCGCTGCGTGCTGCGCACCGACAGCGGCCAGTACCGGATCAACGGCATCGCGGTGGACGCCGCCCTGCGCGGGCTGCCCGCCGAGGACGCCGAGGACGCCCAGCGGGCCGACACCCGCGCGATCGGCGCACTGCTGTTCGCCGCGCTCACCCACCGCTGGCCGTACCCGGAGGACCGCTACGACCTCCAGGGCCTGCCCAAGGGCCTCCAGAACGCCGCGCCGGACCAGGTCCGCGCCGGGGTCCACAAGGGCCTGTCCGAGCTCGCCGCGCGGGCCCTGTTCGACCAGCCGCCGCACCACGCCCAGCCGATCACCACCCCGGAGGAACTGGTCCGGGCGATCGCCAAGCTGCCCAAGATCCGCCAGCCCGCGCCGGAGCTGCCCGCCTTCCCGGCCCCTCCCCGGCACAACACCCACGCGCTGCCCACCGCGCCCAACCCGACCCGGGTCGCCGACACCACCGTCTCCCCGCTGCCGGCCTCCTCCCGCCCGGCCCCCTCCCGGCGCACCCGCACCCGGCGGCGGCTGCGCCGGGTGGTCAAGGCCACCGCGTGGACGGTCGCGCTGGGCGCGATCGGCGTCGCCTCCTGGCAGTTCGTCGACAGCCTGCGCCACACCGGGGCGGCCACCGCGTCCCCGCTGACCTCGGCCAGCAGCACCGCGCCGAGCCCCCAGGCGAGCACCCACAACCCGGTGTCGATCGCCATCAAGGAGGCGCAGTCGTACAACCCGCTGGGCGACGGGCCCGAGGGCACCGAGAGCATCGGGAAGGCGATCGACAACGACGCGAACACCTCCTGGACCACCGGCTGGTACGTCGACCAGCTCGGGCCCAAGCCGCCCGCGCTCAAGTCCGGCACCGGTCTGCTGATCGACCTCGGCTCACCGCAGCCGGTCTCCTCGGTGAGCGTCCTGTTCTCCGGCGGTGAGCAGTCCGCGGAGCTGCGGGTGCCCACCGCGGCCGCCGCCGGCAACCCGCTGCAGGCCAAGCCGGACGCCTTCACCGTCGTGGGCAAGAAGACCGGGACCAATGTCGAGTACACCCTCGACTCCCCGACCACCACGCGGTACCTCTTGATCTGGCTGACCGGTCTGGCGAAGGATGCCGACGGCAAGTACCGGGGCCACGTCGCCGAGGTCAAGGTCTCCGGCTGACCCGGGGCGGACGGCCCCGGCACGACGGCACGACGGCAGAGGGGGGTCACGGTGGCGGACGACGACGCGGCGCTGCTCGCCCGGCACGTCGCCGGCGACCCGGCGGCCTTCGGCCTGCTGGTGGACCGCCACCGCGACCGGCTCTGGGCGGTCGCCCTGCGCACCCTGGGCGACCGCGAGGAGGCCGCCGACGCGCTCCAGGACGCCCTGGTCTCCGCCTTCCGCGCCGCCGCCGGCTTCCAGGGCCGCTCGGCGGTCACCACCTGGCTGCACCGGATCGTGGTCAACGCCTGCCTGGACCGCGCCCGGCGCAGCGCCACCCGGCGCACCACCCCGCTCGACGAGGACCCGCAGCGGCTGGACACCCTGGTCGGCGCCGCCGAGCCGGCCGACTCCCCGGTGGTCCGGGCCGAGCTGCACCGGGAGCTGACCGCGGCGCTCGCCGAACTGCCCGCCGAACAGCGGGCCGCCCTGGTGCTGGTCGACATGCAGGGCTACCCGGTGGCCGAGGCCGCCGAGCTGCTGGGCGTCCCGGTGGGAACCGTGAAGAGCCGCTGCGCGCGCGGCCGGGCCCGGCTCCTCCCCCTGGTCCGGCACCTGCGCGAGCCCGATGTTTCACGTGAAACACCGCCCGCCCCCGGCTCGGCCCCGCCACGCCGGGACGCCCCCGGGAACCCGAAGCGCCCCGGCTCCGTCACAGGGACGGGGCAGAGCACCGGTCGGACGATGCTGGAAGGAGACGTGAGCACCCGATGAACGCCCATCCCTCCTTCCCCGACCCCGCCGACGACCACCCCCCGGTCGAGCAGCTGGCCGACCTCGCCGAGGGCCTGGTCGACTCCCCTTCCACCGTCGAGGCGCTGCGGCGGCACCTGGACGGCTGCGCCGAGTGCCGGGAGACCGTCGACGCGCTCACCGAGGTCCGGGCCCTGCTCGGCGACGTCGAGACCCCACCGATGCCGGCCGACGTCGCCGCCCGGCTGGACGCGGCACTCGCCGCGGCCGTCGCCGAAGCCACCGAAGCCGCCGGGAGCCCCGGCGAGGCCGTCGAGCGGCCGCAGGAGGCCCCCGCGGCCGACCGTC
>NZ_LFVW01000724.1:0-5316 GCF_001182915.1 Kitasatospora sp. MY 5-36 | reverse complement strand
GCCGCCGCCGCGGCCAGGGGCTTCGAGGCGGCCGCGGTCGGGACCGGGGCCGGGGCCCGAAGCGGGCTTCGGAGCATCTCCTCGCCGACCACCGGCACCGGGCCCGAGGCCAGGACGGCCGGCACCGGGGCCTCCCGCACCGCCACCGCCACGGCGGGAGAGCCGGCGGCGGCCAGTTCCGCGGCAATCGGAGCACGCTCGGGCTCCGCACGCCCCTGTTCCGCGTCGGGCGCCTCCGGAAGCACCCCCCAGGAGACCCAACGGGGCGCGTCGCCCGTCTCCATCAAGCCCCGCTGCGCCCGCGGATCGGCCTGCCAGCCGGACTCGAAATCCCCGGCGACCGGAGCGGCGGCCGGGGCCGGAGCCGGGCCCAGCCCCAGCCCCGGAACCGGGACCGGGGCCGCCTCGGGCACCGCACCGAAGGCCACCGGCGCGTCCACGACCCCGGGCGGCTCGGCACCGGCGAAACCCGATGGCCCCCCGGACGGCGCCCCGGAGGGCACCCCGAACGGCAGCCCCGGCGAAACCCCCGACAGCACCCCCGGCCCGTCGACCGTCCGGAACACCGGCCCGCCGATCACCTCCGCCACCCGCGGCCCGAGCACGAAGGACGCCCCGCCCGAGGTCTGGTCGAAGTACACCGGCCCGGTGTCGCCCCCGCCCGCCGGCAGCCCGCCCCGCACCTCCGCCACGGACCCCGAGGGCGCCACCCCGGAAGGCGCCGACCCCGGGGGAACCGCCCCCAGCGGCACCGCCCCCAGGGCCACCTGCTCCGGAGCCACCGGTTCCGGGGCCACCGTCCCCGCACACCCCGCCTCCGGCGCCATCGCCTCCAGCAGCACCACCGGCGGCGGCACCGCCCGCGCCGCCGGCCCGCCCGGGACGGGAGGGCGGGTCGCGTACCGGGGCGGCGCCGGCACCTCGCCCTCGGCGGGCGCGGGCCGGCTGGTGCCGGGCACCCAGGCCGAGCCGCCCCAGTACCGGATGAAGCCGGGGATGGAGGGGTCGGGGTAGTAGCCGGGCTCGGGTGCGACGGCCGGGTCGCCGGCGGCGGCGAAGGGGCGGTCCGTCATGGGGGTCTTCTTTCCTGGCAGGGCCTGACGAGGACGGTGCGGGCCGACCGGGCCCGACCACCGCAGACGCGTCCCCCCGCGCGCACGACCAGGCGCGCGCCCGGCGTTCGGCGCGCGTGGGGGAGCCACCGATGGGCGGACAGTCGCCGGGCAGTCACAAAGGGTAGTACCTCATCGAAGCCGTGACGGAAAGTTCGCGAATCCCCGGACAGCGGAGGGTGGCTCAAGGTAAGGAACCCAGCGCACGACGATCGCCCGCACGCCGTGCCACCCGCCGTTCACCACCCCTCACCAAACTTCCCGAAGAAATCCCGGAAACGTGTGTAAGAGCCGGTGCGGACCGCCCTCTCAAAGGTCACAGGGGCCCGGAACCGGGCACCGCCCGAAGGCAGAGAGGAAGACGATCATGGAGCGTCCCGTCAGCGTCGTCGAGCACGAGCTGGAGCTCAACCTGGTGCTCTCGCCGGAGCACAGCGTCCCCGTCCCGGCCCGACTGTCCTACGGCAGCCACGACCCGTACGCGGTGTACATCACCTTCCACCTGGACACCGGTTCCCCGGTGACCTGGGTGTTCGCCCGCGAGCTGCTGGTCGAGGGCACCTTCCGCCCGTGCGGCCAGGGCGACGTGCGGATCTGGCCGACCCGCTCGGGCCGGCGCAGCGTGCTCTGTCTGGCCCTGAGCTCGCCCGCCGGGGACGCCCTGCTGGAGGCCCCGCTGCCGATCGTCGCGGCCTGGCTGGAGCGGGCGCACCGGCTGGTCCCGCCGGGCAGCGAGCTGGCCGCGCTGGACATGGACGGCTCGCTCGCCGAGCTGCTCGCCTAGGCGTGCGCCGCAGCGTGCACCGGCACGGACAGCAGCAGGGACACGGACACGGACACCCGCGAGAGCACGGCCACGACCGCGACCACGAGCACGGGCAGCGGGCTCGGCGGGAACCGCGAGCGCGGGAACAGGGAAGCAGGAGCGGCGCCCCCGCCGGCTCAGCGGGCCGCGGGGGCCTGCTGACGACCGCGGGCGGCGTCCGGGCCGCCGGTCTCCCGCTGTCCGGGCAGCCGGACCAGCGGCGCGCCGGCCGAGCGCCGTCGGGCCCTTATCCGGACGGCGGCGGCGAGCAGGAAGCAGAGTCCGACCCACGGGTAGACGGAGGTCGGCAGCTGGCGCCACGGTGACATGTCGAGGACGGCCAGGCCGACCGGCTTCGCGGCCCACATCGCGAAGGACAGGAACGCGACCAGCGTGGCCCAGAAGGCGGCCCGCCAGCGCAGTCGGCGGACGCCGACCGGGCGGGCGTGCTCGACCGAGGCCTCGGCGGCGAGCAGGACGAGCATCGGCACGCACCAGACCCAGTGGTGGGTCCAGCTGATCGGCGAGATCAGGACGGCGGTGACGGCCGCGCAGCAGACGCCCCAGGCCTCGGCCCGGGGCAGCCAGCGGCCGCTGCGCGCGGCCCAGGCGGCGACGGCGAGGCCGGCCACCGCGACCAGGCCGGCGCCGAGGGTGGCGACGGTGCCGGGGTCGGCGCTGTGCAGCAGGCGGGCGAAGGCGCCGCGCATCGACTGGTTGTCGACGATCCAGGTCTTGCCGACCCGGGAGGAGTCGTAGAGGTACTTGGTCCAGAAGCCCCAGGTGGCGTCGGGCAGGACCAGGGCGCCGAGCAGGAAGGTGCCGAGGAAGGTGAGGCCGGCCACGAAGGCGGCCCGGATCCGTCCGGTGACCAGCAGGTAGACGGCGAACAGGCCGGGGGTGAGCTTGATGCCGGCGGCGATGCCGATCGCCACACCCTTGCTCCGCCGCCCGTCCGGACGGGTGAGGTCCCAGAGGATCAGGCAGGCCAGCGCGAGGTTGATCTGGCCGTAACGGAGCGTGGTGAAGACCGGTTCGAGCCAGACCCCGAGGCCGGTCACCAGGATCACGCCGATCGGCCGCAGCTCGCGGCGCGGCCACCCGGCCAGCTTGAAGGACAGGTGGGTCAGCAGGGCGAGCAGCCCGATGTTGCCGAGAGTGATCGCCACCCGGAGGAAGGGGACCGGGAACCAGGTGGTCGGGACGAACAGCATCGCCGCGAACGGCGGGTAGGTCGCGGGCAGGTTCCACTCGGTGACGCGCAGCGCGTACAGGTCGGTGCCGTTGGCCACGGCGGCGCCCTCGGCCCGGTAGACGATCATGTCCACCATCGAGGTGTGCACGAAGTGGCGGACCACCGCGTACACCAGCAGGGACAGCAGCGCGACGGCGGAGGCCGCCAGCAGCGGGCGGCGGGGGGCCTCGCGCAGCGCCCGGACGGGGACGCCGAGGGCCCGGCGCAGCCGGTCCGACAGGGGGGCGGGCGAGGGGTCGGGTGCGGTCCGCACCGGGCTGCGCTCGTCTTGCACCGCTGTCACTGTCCACTCCGTCCACGGCTGGGCCAACCAGCGACGATACCGGATGCCGCCCGGGCGGAACCGGACACGATCGACTACCCGGCGTGACGGACCGGCCCTGACCAGCCGTCCTCCGCCCCGAGCGGGGCACGGACGGCCAGGGCCGGGAATCAGGCGATCACGCGATCGGAAGATCAGGAGACCGGACGGGGCCGGACCCTCAGCCCGTGTACGCCCCCAGGGCCCGGGTGAAGTCCGGCGGCCGCTGGACGACACTGCCGCACGCCGCGTCGGCCGAGGGCGAGGGCGACGTTCTTCACCCCGGTCGCCCCGGCGGTGGCGACCGGGTCGTACGGCGGGTGGAGCGAGGTGTCCACGTACGGGGCGAAGCCGGCCCCGGCGCCGACCGGGGGAACGGGCACACCGGTCGCCGTGGGGGTGACGGCCGGGGTGGGGGTCGGCGCCGGGGTGGTCGGCTTCGCCGTCGCGGGGACGGTCGCGAGGACGGTCGGGGTGGCCGTCGGAGTGGCCGTCGGGGGTCGGGTGACCGGCGCGACCGACGCTAGCGGTGGGCCGGGGGCGCGACGGGCGGGCTGAGCGAGCGGTAGAGGTCCCTTAGGCCGCCGTTAAGGAAGAGCGCACGGGCGCCGTAGCGCCACACCTGGCGCCCGGCCACCCCGAAACCCCGTCACTTCTGGAACAGCGCGCCCCGGCTCCGCCGCCGTCCGCCCCGCGCGGGCGCCGCCTCCTGCGGCCCGGTGCGCAGCCGCAGCCGGGTCTCGGCGCCGCCGAGCACCGCGGAGCGGCCGAGCGCGAGGTCCCCGCCGGTGGACTCGGCGAGCTTGCGGACGATGTCCAGGCCGAGGCCGGTGGAGCCCTCGCCGCCGTGCCCCTCGCCGCGCTTGAGGGCGGCGGCCGGGTCGCTGTACCCCGGTCCGGCGTCGCCGACCAGCACGATCACCGAGCAGTCGGTGGCCAGCACGTCCACCGAGAAGGCGGTGCCGACGGCGGTGTGCCGGAAGACGTTGCCGAGCAGCGCGTCGACGGCGGCCGCCAGGTCGCCGCGCTGGACGGGCACCGGCGCCGCCCGCTCGGCGCCGGCCAGCTGCCAGCGGCGCCCCTCGTCCTCGGCCAGCGCCGACCAGAAGGCGACCCGTTCCCGGATCACCTCGGCGGCGTCGCAGCCGACCGCGACGACGGGCGCGTCCTCGGGGGCGCGGCGGGCCGAGCGGATGATCTGGTCGACCTCACGCTCCAGTTGGGCGACCGCGTGCCGGGTGGCGTCGGCCGCGTCGCCCTCGCCGAGCGAGGCGGCGTTGAGCCGCAGCACGGTCAGCGGGGTGCGCAGCCGGTGCGACAGGTCCGCGGCCAGTTCCCGTTCGGCGGCGAGGAGTTGGACCACCCGGTCGGCCATGGTGTTGAACGCCTGGCCGGCCTCGCGCAGTTCCTCCGGGCTGCCCGCGACCAGCCGGCCCTCCACCGGGACCCGCACCGCGAGGTTCCCGGCGCCGAGCGAGCGGGCGGCGGCGGCGAGCTTCCGCGCGGAGGCGACGATGCGGCTGCCCATCCGGTCGGCGACCAGCACCGAGATGGCGACCAGGCCGAGCGCCACGGCGGAGAGCACCTGCCAGGCGGTGGCCACGCCCCGGGTGAGGTCGCTCTCGGCCACGAACACCTCGACCACCGCGGTCCGCCCGGTGTCCACCGCGACCGGCTGGAGCAGGGCGTACCCGCCGGCCACCTTCACGGTGAAGGAGCGGCCCTTTCCGCCGGCCGTGGCCACGTCGGCCGCGGCGGCGCGCCCCTCCCCCAGCATCGGGCCCTCGGGCTCGCCGGTCCCGGCGGCCGCCACACCCGGGCCGCCTCCGCCCGTCCCCGCGGC
>NZ_LFVW01000723.1:0-5327 GCF_001182915.1 Kitasatospora sp. MY 5-36 | reverse complement strand
GGTCGCGGCCGCCGCGGGACTGGAGGTACGCGGGCCGCCCGCCCCGGGCGAAGGCGACGCAGCGGAAGCCGTCCAGCTTCAGCTCGTACTGCACGCCCCCGCCGCCCAGGCCGTCGGCGGGCGGGACGGCGGCCACGGCGGCCGGGCGCATCACCTCGACGGGCGGGTGCAGCACCTGGGCCGGCCGCGCTCCTTCCGCCCGCCTGGTCGGTGGTGACCCCGTCGGCGGTGATCCCGTCGGCGGTGGCGCCACCGGTGCGCCGGGCAGCGGCCGGGCCCGCTCCGGGTCCAGCAGCGGGGCGAGCAGGTCGCCGTGGGCGGCCAGCCGGTCGGGCACCTCGGCGAGGGTGAAGACCAGGTCCCGCTCGTCGCCGGCCCGTTCCAGCTCCGCCCAGGCCAGCGGGGTGGAGACGGTCGGCAGCGGCCTGGCCCGCAGGGTGTACGGCGCGGCGGTGGTCTTCTTGGCGTTGTTCTGCGACCAGTCGACCAGCACCCGGCCCCGGCGGCGGGCCTTGGCCATGGTGTGCACCACCAGCTCCGGGTGCTCGGCCTCCAGGGCGGCGGCCAGCGCCTTCGCGTACCCGGAGACCCGGGCGCTCGGCGCGGGCTCGATCGGGACCAGCAGGTGCAGGCCCTTGGAGCCGGAGGTCTTCACCCAGGCCGCCAGGCCGTCCGCCGCGAGCCGCTCGCGCAGCAGCAGCGCGACCGTGCGGCAGGTGAGCACGTCGGCGCCCTCGCCGGGGTCCAGGTCCAGCACCAGCCGGTCGGCGAGGGCGGGTCGGGCCGCGTGCCACTGCGGGACGTGCAGTTCCAGGCAGCCCAGGTTGGCGACCGCCAGCAGCGCCGCGCCGCTCTCCAGCACCACCTGGCGCAGCTCGCCGGTGTTGCTCGGCACGTCGACCGTGCGCACCCAGTCCGGGGTACCGGGCGGCGGGTTCTTGGCGACGAACACCTCCGCCTCGACGCCGTCCGGGCAGCGGAGGAAGGAGACCGGGCGGTCGCGCAGGTGCGGGAGCAGGGCGGCATGCACGGCGGCGTAGTAGCGCAGCACCTCGCCCTTGGGGGTGCCGGTGCGCGGGTAGTACACCTTGTCGAGGTGGGAGAGGGCGAGGGTGTGCCCGTCCACCGTCATCTGCGGCACGGTCCGCCTCCGATGCCTCCGATGCCTCTGGTGGGGTGGCCCCGCTGTCAGTCTGCCCCGGTCCGGCGGCCACCGCCTCGGCGCCGCCGCTCCGGGCCGTCCGCGACCGCGGACCGCCTCACCCCCGTGGGCGGCCGGCCAGCCGGGGCGCGCCCGGGTAGGTGCCGAAGTACCAGCGGTTGCCCTCCGGGTCGGCGGCGGCGAAGTCGCGCGAGCCGTAGTCGGTCTCGTACAGTCCGGTGGTGATCCGGGCCCCGGCGGCCACCGCGCGGGCGTGCACGCCGTCCGGGTCGGCGGTGACCACGTACGCGGTGAAGCCGCCCGGCCGGCCCGGCCACGGTTCGGCGTCCTCGGGTGTCGGACGGTCGGAGCCGAGCATCACGCCGCCGCCCTCGGGCCAGGCGAGTTCGGCGTGCGCGACGAACTCGCCCTCGCCGTAGGCGACGACTTCCTGGAAGCCGAAGGCGTCGACCAGGAAGCGGATCAGGGCCCGGGCGTCGGTGGCGCGCAGGTTGGGCCAGACCTGCGGGGCGGGGGTCTCGGTGGTGTCCATCGCTCGCTCACTCCTCGGGACGTGCGGGTGGCCGGGCCGGTGGCCGGGCCGGTCGTGCTCTCCTCCACTCTGCGGCCACGCCCCGGGCCCCGCCTCGAAGGTCGCGCGGACTCGCCCGCTCCGGCTGCGCGGGGTCGCGGGCGGAGGCGGGGTTGCTTATGGTGAGGGCGCGGTCACAGCCCCCTTCCGCCCCGACGGCGGGAGCCCGGGAGCACCGCCGGGGGGATGCGGGGGGATCCGGCGGGGGGAACCACCGACGAAGGAGTCCCCGTGACCAAAGCCCGAGACATCATGCACACCGGTGCCCAGTGCATCGGCGCCCACCAGACGCTCGCCGAGGCCGCGCGGATGATGCGCGACAAGCACGTGGGCGCGCTGCCGATCTGCGGCGACGACCAGAAGCTCAAGGGCATCATCACCGACCGCGACATCGTGCTGCGATGTATCGCGGAGGGCAAGGACCCGGCCACGATGACGGCCATCGAACTGGGCGGCCACCTGCACTGCGTACGCGCCGAGGACAGCATGGAGACGGTGCTGCGCAAGATGGAGCAGCACCAGATCCGGCGCATCCCGGTGATCGACGGGGACCGGCTGGTGGGCATGATCAGCGAGGCCGACCTGGCGATGGGCCACCGCGAAGGCCAGCGGCTGACCGATCAGCAGATCATCGAATTCATGGACAGCGTGTACCTGAAGCACTGACCGGCTGACACCCCGCCCGCCCCGCCCCGCCCCGTTTCCGCCCTGCCCCGCCCCGCCCGCTCCGGTGACCGGCCGGCCCCCCGTACCGGCCGGGCCCTTCGAGCGTGCCGGGCGGGGCAGCGGTGCGTCTTGTACGAATGCGCACTCCTCAGCTCCCGGAGCCCCCTGGGTCCAGGACGGTGCTGGTCACCCGCCCGCTGACCCGGTCGGTGACCCGCTCGGCGGGCCCGGGCAGGGCGGCGGCGGTGCGCCGGGCGGCCAGGAACGCGCGCGGCGAGCAGCCGACCATGGCGCGGAAGGTCCGGTCGAGGTGGGACTGGTCGTAGTAGCCGCAGCGCGTGGCCAGGTCGGCGCCGGTGGGCCGGTGCCCGGAGCGGTGATCCCCGGAGGGGTGGTCCTCGTACGCGGTCAGGGCGTTGAGGGTGCGCTGGAGCCGGAGGATGCCGGCCGCCTGCTTGGGGGCCAGCCCGAGGTGCTCGCGGAAGCGCAGCTCCAGTCGGCGGCGGCTCCACCCGGTGCCCTCGACCAGGGTGCCGATCGGCACCAGCCCGTGCGAGTGCCGCAGTTGCCGCCAGACCCAGTGCACGGACGGGTCCCAGTCCGGCCCGTACGCGAACAGCGCGCTGAAGTACCCATCCAGCATGGCGAACCGGGCCGGCCAGCTCGGGGCGTCGGCCAGCCGGTCGGTCAGCGCCCGCAGCCGCGGGCCCAGGACGTCCCCGGCCTCGGCCCAGTGCCCGCCGAGCTCGCCGGCCAGCGGCCCGAACGCCCGGAACGCGCCCTGCGGGGTGAGCGAGACGGCCAACCCGTGCAGCGCGCCAGCGTGTTCGGCGACCGTCGCGGTGCGGCGCAGCCCGGCCGCGACCGAGCCGAAGGAGGCCGCGGCCGCGGGGGAGACGGCGTCGGTGAGGCTCATGGTGCCCTCGAAGGCGAGCGCCACGGTGACCACGTCCGTCGGCACCTCCAGCCGTCGGAGCGGCTGCCGCAGCGCCAGCCGGTAGCCCCGGTAGCCGAGCACGTACCCGCGCAGCGGCGCGGCCGGCGCGCCGAGGACCGTCCCGGGAGGAGTGTTCCCGATCATCGCAACTCCCCAGCTCGGTCCGGCGGGTGACACGCGCACGGGCCATCGTAGGCGGCACCGCCCGGCCCCCGGGAGGGCCCGGGCGGTGCGGGGCGTCTCAGGAAGCGGAATCCGGTTTCTTGCCAGCCGAGATGGGGGCAGACTGGCGGGCATGGGAAAGCAGTACGAAGCCATCGACGGTCGGCTGCGCCGGTTCATCGAGCGCCAGCCGGTCTACTTCGTGGCCACCGCCCCGCTGGCCGCCGACGGGCACGTCAACCTCTCGCCCAAGGGCCGGTCCGGGACGCTCGCGGTGATCGACGAACTCACCCTCGCCTACCTGGATTTCGGCGGCTCGCAGGCCGAGACGGTCGCCCATCTGCGGGAGAACGGCCGGATCACCCTGATGTGGTGCGCGTTCGAGGGCCCGCCGACCGTGGTGCGGGTGCACGGGCGCGGGGAGCCGGTGTTCCGGGACGACCCGCGGTTCGCCGAACTGCTCGGCCACTTCGACCCGTCCGCCGACGGATCCGGGCTGCGGGCGATCGTGCTGGTCCGGGCGGAGCGGGTCAGCGACTCCTGCGGGTACGCGGTGCCGTTCATGGACTACCGGGCCGATCGCGACCTGCACGCCCAGTACTTCGACCGGAAGGACGAGGAGGAGTTCGGCGCCTACTGCGAGCGCAAGCCGCTGGTCGGCAGCAGCATCGACGGGCTGCCGGCCGTTCCGCTGCCGCTCCCGCCCCGGCCGTCCTGACCGTCCTGACCGGCCCGTTCCACCGGGGTGGCCGGGATCCGGGGGCCGAGGGGCCGGGAGCCGGGGCTCCGGCCGGGAACGCGACGAGGCCGCCGTACCCCGGGCGGGGTGCGGCGGCCTCGTGGCCCGCGTCTTACTTGCCCAGACCGGCCTTGACGGAGCAGACCGGCCAGGCGCCGGGGCCCTGGGCGGCGAGGACCTTCTCGCCGATGGCGATCTGCTGGTCCTTGGTGGCCTGGTGGGCCTGCGCGGCGTAGGAGGTGCCGCCGAAGGCGGCCCAGGTGCTCTGGGTGAACTGCAGGCCGCCGTAGAAGCCGTTGCCGGAGTTGATGGCCCAGTTGCCGGTCGCCTCGCAGGCGGCGACCTTGTCCCAGACCGTGGCCGGCGCGGCGGAGGCGCTGGTGGCCGTGACGAGGCCGGCCACGGGCAGGGCGGTGATCGCCCCGGCCATCAGAGCCATCCGGACGCGGTTGCGGCGCTTCGGGGTGGCAGTGGTGGTGGCAGCGGCGGTCTCGTTACGGAAGGTCATGGAGTTCCTTTCGGAGGGGTCTGCGAGCGCGCGGAACCAGGCCCTCGGAAGGCCGTCGGTTTCGGGGACACGTCACTCGCGTGGTCCTGCACCGTTCTGCCCGGGGGCGGTTGGCCCGGCCGGAGCGGATCGCTCGGTGCAACGGGTTCGAAGTTACGGGGGTGGACGGGGCGGTTTCAAGGATCCGAAGGTTTAGCCACGTCAGAGGGGTGTTACCGCGCGTAAGGATCAAGGAAATATGGCGATTTCGCCCGATTTGCCACCATTTCCAAGATCAAATAGCCCCGGGAAGTGGCCCGCGCCACTCCGAACCCGCTCCGGAACCGGTGTGAGGCCGCCCACACGGTCGACGGCGCGTGACGGTCGGCCAGCCGCCGGTGCCGGTTCCGCCGCCGCGGCCGCCCGCCCGGGTGGCCCGCGCCACAGCCCTCACCCGGAGTGCCCCCTGCCGTCACTCCCGGTGGCGGGCATAGCCTCGGCCCCATGAGCAACGACAGCGATGCAGCGGACACGGCGGACGCGGGAGAGGCGGCCGCCGGTGCGGGAGGGGCGGCCGACGCCGGTGCGGGACGGGCCGCCGCG
>NZ_LFVW01000722.1:0-5345 GCF_001182915.1 Kitasatospora sp. MY 5-36 | reverse complement strand
GCCCGCGGAGACGGCCGGCAGACCGACCGCCCCGAGCAGCGTCACACCGGCGGCGAGGGCCGTACGGAATCTGGAAATGGGAACCCCCCTGGGCACTTTGAAGCGCGAATGACGCCTTTACCCTCCGTTGGTCCGTCCTTGATCGACTGGAGGGCGGAGCGGATCATTCCACAACCGGTGGGGGCGCGCCAACGGCAAATCCGCAGGCCGCCGCACCCCGCGCGAACGGCCCCGGCGCCGAGCGGAGGGCTCGGTGCCGGGGCCGTCGGGCACGCGGACGTGGTGTCGAACTCCGGTGGGCGCGCGGGGCGTCGGCCGTCGCCGGTGTCCCGCGCGGCGCGTCAGCGCCCCGGGCGGACGGTGATGTCGGTGATCTCCGCGTCGCGGGAGGCGTCGAGGGCGGCGAGGACCGCCTTGGCGACGGACTCCGGCTCGATCCAGCGGTCGGCGTCGTACTCCTTGCCCTCCTGCTGGTGCACCTTGACCTGCATCGCGGTGGCGGTGCGGCCGGGGTAGACGGAGGTGACCCGGACGCCGTTGGCGTGCTCCTCGTGGCGCAGCGCGTCGGCGAGCGCCTTGAGGCCGTGCTTGCTGGCCGCGTACGCCGACCACTCGGCGTGGGCGTTCAGGCCGGCGCCGGAGTTCACGAAGAGCACGTGGCCCTTGACCAGCCGGATCGACGGCAGCAGGAGGCGGGTCAGCTCGGCGGGGGCGACGAGGTTGACGTTGAGCGTCTCCTGCCAGGCCTTGGGGGTCAGGTCGCCGACCGGGCCGAGCTCGACGACGCCCGCGACGTGCAGGAGGGAGTCGAGCTCGACGGGCAGCTGCTGGTGGCCGAAGGCCCAGGAGAGCTTGCCCGGGTCGCCGAGGTCCCCGACGAGGGTGCGGGCCCCGGGGAAGCGCTCGCGCAGCTCGGCGGCCCGGCGGGCGTCGCGGGCGAGCAGCCAGAGCTCGTCCCCGCGCTCGGCGAGTCGCTCGGCGAGGACGGCGCCGATGCCGGAGCCGGCGCCGGTGATCAGATGTGCAGCCATGGACCCGATCCTCTCAGGCCTTGAGCTGGGCGAAGACCTCGGCGGGGGTGTCCGCGAAGGTGATCAGCTCGGCGAGCGGGCGCGGCAGGAAGCCCTCGGCGTCCATCCGCTCCATCTGGGTGCGCAGGCCGGAGTAGAAGCCCTCGGTGTCCAGCACGACCACCGGCTTGTCGAACATCCCGTGCTTCTTGAGCTCCAGCACCTCGGTCACCTCGTCCAGGGTGCCCAGCCCGCCCACCAGGACGACGATCGCGTCGGCCCGGGCCGCCAGCTCCGCCTTCCGCTCGGGGAGGTCGGCGGTCCACACCAGCTCGTCGGCGCCGACGTACGCCTTGTGCCGCAGCATCTCGACCATCACGCCGACCAGTCGGCCGCCGGCCGCCTTCACCTCGTCGGCGAGCAGCCCCATCAGCCCGGCGTTCGAGCCGCCCCACACCAGGGTGTGCCCGCCCTCCCCCAGGAGCCGGGCGAACTCGGCGGCGGGGGCGGAGTAGCGGTCCTCGAGCGAGTACGCGGAGCAGAAGACAGAAATGTTCATAGTGTCGTCTGGTCTATCACGCCCCCTGCCCACCGCTCACCGCCATTACTCGGTGTACGGCACGAGCTTCGACAGGCTCAGGCTGAAGCCGAAGGGCTCCGGGATGGTGATCGCGTCGCCGAACTTCCGGTCGCTGCGGGTGTGGTAGCGGTCGTGGTTCGGCTCGGAGAACAGCGTCACCGTCTGCTGGCGCGGGTCCACGATCAGGTACAGCGGGATGCGCATCACGGCGTAGTCGTGCAGCTTGTCCATCCAGTCGTTGCCCGGGTTGGACGGCGAGACGATCTCCACGGCGATCAGGGCTTCGGCGGCAGGGGCTTTGTTACCCGGCTGGGAGAGGACGTCGAGGGGGAGGTAGGTCAGGTCCGGCTCACGCCCCTTGGAGACGTCCGGGCTGACGATCTCGCTCCGCTCGCTGGGAAGGTAGCCGTCAGGAGCGTGCTGCTCGAACTGCCTGCGCACCTGGGCCACGTTGAGCTGATGGATGTTGGACGGCGACGCCTGCATGATCAGCGTGTCTCCGGACCATTCGATCCGGACGCCTTCCGGGGTGATCCGCTCCAGCTCCTCGATGAACTCGCGGTGCTGCTCGTAGAAGGTCATGCCGTCCACTATGGCCGACCGGGCCGACATCTCACCCGCTGCCGGTCGGCCTGCCGACACCGGGATCCAGCCGGGCCTCTGCGTGGACAGGAGGCCCGGCCCTCCCGGCCGCTGCCGCTCAGGCGGTGACGGCCGGGCGCTCGGTGGTGGCGATGGTGGCGGAGCCGACGACGCGGGTGCCGTCGTAGAGGACCACGGCCTGGCCGGGGGCGATGCCGCGCACCGGGGTGTCCAGCCGCACCCGCAGTTCGCCGTCGACGACCGAGGCGCTCACCGGCACCTCCTCGCCGTGGGCGCGGAGCTGGGCGGTGTAGCGCCCGTCGGCGAGGGGCTCGGTGCCGCACCAGCGGGGGCGGATGGCGGTCAGCCCGGTGACGTCGAGGCCCTCGACCGGGCCGACCGTCACGGTGTTGTTCACCGGGGAGATGTCCAGGACGTAGCGCGGCTTGCCGTCGGCGGCCGGGCGGCCGATCCGCAGGCCCTTGCGCTGGCCGATGGTGAAGCCGTACGCGCCGTCGTGCTCGCCGAGCTTGGTGCCGTCGGCGTCGAGGATGTCGCCGGGCGCGGTGCCGAGGTGCTTGGCGAGGAAGCCCTGGGTGTCGCCGTCGGCGATGAAGCAGATGTCGTGGCTGTCGGGCTTCTTGGCGACGGCCAGGCCGCGGCGCTCGGCCTCGGCCCGGATCTCCTCCTTGGTGGTGTCACCGAGCGGGAAGAGCGAGTGGGCGAGCTGGTCGGCGTCGAGGACGCCGAGGACGTAGGACTGGTCCTTGGCGGAGTCGACGGCCCGGTGCAGTTCGCGCGCGCCGGAGGGCAGGTCGACGATCCGGGCGTAGTGGCCGGTGCAGACGGCGTCGAAGCCGAGGGCGACGGCCTTGTCCAGCAGCGCCGCGAACTTGATCTTCTCGTTGCAGCGCAGGCACGGGTTGGGCGTGCGCCCGGCCGCGTACTCGGCGACGAAGTCGTCGATGACGTCCTCGCGGAAGCGCTCGGCGAGGTCCCAGACGTAGAAGGGGATGCCGATCACGTCGGCCGCCCGCCAGGCGTCCCGGGAGTCCTCGATGGTGCAGCAGCCGCGCGCGCCGGTCCGGAAGGACTGCGGGTTGCTGGACAGCGCCAGGTGGACGCCGGTCACCTCGTGTCCGGCTTCGACGGCGCGGGCGGCGGCGACGGCGGAGTCGACTCCGCCGGACATCGCCGCGAGCACGCGCAGACGGCCGGTGGACGGAGTGGTCGGGGCACCCGGGAAGTCAGTCATGATGGCAACAAGGGTACGGGGTGGCCCGGCTGTTCCCGGAAGACGGGATCAGCGCCGGACGGCCGGGAACGGCACCGCACGGCCGGGATCAGCGCCGGACGGAGGCCAGCCCGGCGTTGCGCGCCCGCTGCACCGCCGGCCCGATGGCCGCCGCCAGCGCCGTCACGTCCTCCCGCACCGAGGTGTGGCCGAGCGAGAACCGCAGCGACGCGCGGGCCAGCAGCGGGTCGACGCCCATCGCGAGCAGCACGTGGCTGGGTTGCGGCACCCCGGCGGAGCAGGCGGAGCCGGTCGAGCACTCGATGCCCTGGGCGTCCAGCAGCATCAGCAGGGCGTCGCCCTCGCAGCCGGGGAAGGAGAAGTGCGCGTTGGCGGGCAGCCGCCCGGCCGCGGACGGGTCGCCGTTGAGGATCGCGTCGGGGACGGCGTCCAGCACCGAGGCCACCAGTTCGTCCCGCAGCGCGCCCAGCGTGACGGCGTGCTCGGCCCGCCGTTCGACGGCGATCGCGGCGGCGGCCGCGAAGCCGGCCGAGCCGGGGGCGTCCAGGGTGCCGGAGCGCACGTCGCGCTCCTGCCCGCCGCCGTGCAGCAGCGGTACGGGCGCGGCGCCCCGGGACAGCAGCAGCGCGCCGATGCCGAACGGGCCGCCGATCTTGTGTCCGGTGACGGTGAGCGCGGTGAGGCCGGATTCGGCGAAGGAGACCGGGACCTGACCGAGCGCCTGCACCGCGTCGGCGTGCACGGGGATGCCGTACTCGGCCGCCACGGCGGTCAGTTCGCGGACCGGCTGGACGGTGCCGACCTCGTTGTTGGCCCACATCACGGTGACCAGCGCCACCGACGCCGGGTCGCGTTCGATCGCGGACCGCAGCGCCTCGGGGTGCACCCGGCCGTGCTCGTCGACCGGCAGGTACTCGACGGCGGCGCCCTCGTGCTCGGAGAGCCAGTGCACCGCGTCCAGCACCGCGTGGTGCTCGACCGGGCTGCACAGCACCCGGGTGCGGGCCGGGTCGGCGTCCCGGCGGGCCCAGTACAGGCCCTTGACCGCGAGGTTGTCGGACTCGGTGCCGCCGCCGGTGAGCACGATCTCGCTGGGGCGGGCGCCCAGGGACTCGGCCAGCGACTCCCGGGACTCCTCGACCACCCGGCGGGCCCGGCGGCCGGCCGCGTGCAGGGCCGAGGCGTTGCCGACCACCCCCAGGTGCGCCGTCATCGCGGCGATCGCCTCGGGCAGCATCGGCGTGGTCGCCGCATGGTCCAGGTATGGCATAACCATCCGATTGTAGAGCGCCGCACGGGGCGGGGTTCCGGCCCGGGGCACCGATCCAGCCACCGCCCGCACGGGCCGGACGCACCACGGCCGGACGGCCGCGTCCGGTACTGGTTTGTACCACTGAGCCACCCAGCGGTTAGCCTGACGCCACCAGTCAGCCGGATCCACGGGGAACGCCATGTCGCAGTCGGTCGACCGCGCGCTGACCCTGCTCGACGCGCTCGGCGACGCACCGCTCTCGCTGGAGCAGGCCGCCAGCAGCCTCGGGGTGCACAAGTCCACCGCCCTGCGGCTGCTGCGCACCCTGGAGGAGCACGGCTTCGCCCGCCGCCAGCCGGACCTGCGCTACCGGATCGGCGGCCGGGTGCTCTCGCTGGCCCACCGCGCACTGGAGGACTTCGACGTCCGGCAGGTCGCCGCGCCGTACCTGGCCGCGCTCAACGCCCGCTGCGGGTACACCGTCCGGCTCGCCGTGCTGCACGACGGCGAGGTGCTCTACCTGGACGAGGTGGCCGGGCCGCCGGGCGCGGAGCCGTCCCGGATCGGGCGCCGGGCCCCGGTCGACGGGACGGCGGTCGGCCGGGTGCTGCTCGCCGGGCTGTCCGCGGACGACGCCCGCGCGGAGCCCGAGCTGGCGGCGGTGCG
>NZ_LFVW01000721.1:0-5151 GCF_001182915.1 Kitasatospora sp. MY 5-36 | reverse complement strand
GCGGGAGGATGGTGGGGTGATCCAGGGCGAGCTGTTCGGTGATCCGGGTGGGTCCCCGGCCGCGCGCGAGCGCTCCGAGCCGGCCCCCGGCGCCGTCCTGCTGCCCGGCTGGCTGGACCTCGACGCGCAGCGGCGCCTGGTCACCGCCTGTCGGGAGTGGGCCCGCCCGCCGGCCGGTCTGCACGCCGTGCGGATGCCCACCGGCGGGATGATGTCCGTCCGGATGGTGAGCCTCGGCCTGCACTGGTACCCGTACGGCTACCGGGAGGTCGCCGAGGACGGCGCGCCCGTCAAGCCGTTCCCGCGGCTGCTCGGGGACCTGGCGCGCAGGGCCGTCGCCGAGGCGTACGGGGCCGCGCTGGGGGAGGTCGCGGGGGCGGCGTCGTACGCGCCGGACATCGCGATCGTCAACCACTACGCGCACGGCACGAAGATGGGCCTCCACCAGGACCGCGACGAGCGGGCGGACGCGCCGGTGGTCTCGCTCTCGCTGGGCGACGGCTGCGTCTTCCGGCTCGGGAACACCGAGACCAGGACCCGGCCGTGGACGGACCTGGAGCTGCGCAGCGGCGACCTGCTGGTGTTCGGCGGCCCGGCCCGGTTCGCGTACCACGGGGTGGTGCGGACGCTGCCGGGGACGGCCGATCCGGCGCTGGGGCTGCTCGGGCGGCTCAACATCACGGTGCGGGAGTCGGGGCTGGGGGCGTAGCCGGAGGTCGTGCGGCCGGTGGGGGCCTCCTGGCCGCCCGGGCCGTCCCGTCCGTCACCTGCTCGTCGGCTCGCCTACTCGTTCGAGTGAACTGGGCGTTCCGGACCGCTGCGCGGGAATGACCCGGGTCGCCAAAGGATTCGATTGAGCTGGAGAATTGTTCGGAGTCCGGAGAGGAAACGTGCCCATGGGTACCCCCGTCGACGACCTTGTCGATCTGCTCGACCTTGAGCAGATCGAACTCAACATCTTCCGTGGGCGCAGCCCCGAGGAGGCGCTGCAACGGACGTTCGGCGGCCAGGTCGCCGGGCAGGCGCTGGTCGCGGCGGGGCGCACGGTGGACGACGAGCGCCCGGTCCACTCGCTGCACGCCTACTTCCTGCGCCCCGGGGTCCCCGGCGTGCCGATCGTCTACCAGGTCGACCGGATCCGTGACGGCCGGTCCTTCACCACCCGCCGGGTGCTCGGCATCCAGGGCGGCCGGTCGATCTTCGCCCTCACCGCCGACTTCCACAGACCCGAGGAGGCCGGCATCGAGCACCAGTACCCGATGCCGCCCGTCGCCGCCCCCGAGGAGCTGCCCAGCGCCCTGGACGAGGTCGGCTCCCGGCTCGGCGAACTGCCCCCGTTCATCAGCCGCCGCCAGCCCTTCGACATCCGCTACGTCGACCGGCTGCGCTGGACGAAGGAGGAGCTGGAGGGCGTCGAGGCGCGCAGCGGTGTCTGGCTGCGCACCAACGGCCCGCTGCCGGACGACCCGCTGATCCACGTCTGCGCCCTCACCTACGCCAGCGACATGACGCTGCTGGACGCCGTCCGCGCCCCGGTCGAGCCGCTGTGGGGCGAGCGGAGCTTCGACATGGCCTCGCTCGACCACGCGATGTGGTTCCACCAGCCGTTCCGGGCGGACGACTGGCTGCTGTACCAGCAGGAGTCCCCGATCGCGCACGGCGCGCGCGGCCTGGCCCGCGGGCAGATCTTCGACCGGCACGGCCGGCTGGTGGTGTCCGTGGTGCAGGAGGGGCTGTTCCGTCCGCTGAAGCGCCGTGAGGGGTAGGTGTGTGGCCGGAGTGGTGCCCCGTGTTGTGCCCGGTGTCGGCGCGTTGCCGCCGTGTTGCGGTTTCGGCGACATCGGGCCGACGGGAATGATCCGTCCGCGCGGACGGTGTTCTGGATGACGGAGGACGGGCGGCCCGAACAGCGGGCCGTCCACGGACCGACCGGGAGGGTGGACCGATGACGGAGACGGCCGCGGAGGACTGGAAGCACTGGAGTGACGGCCGGGCGGCGTCGGTGAGCGCGCAGCACGGCCAGCTCGCACTCACCGGCACGCACTGGCTGGAGCCCGAGCCCGCCGAGATCCCCGGCCTGCCCGGGCGCTGGTGGGCCGACGCCGAGGGCGTCCGGGTCCGGGCGGCGGCGTCCGACGGCATCACGGTCGACGGTGCCGACGCACCGGTGGACGGCGAGGCGCTGCTGCGCCCGGACAGCGACCCGGCCGCCGACACCGCCGTCCTGGGAGACCTGCTGCTCGTCCCGATCGAGCGCGAGGGCGAGCTGGCCCTGCGGGTCTTCGACCCGGCCGCACCCCGTCGGACGGCGTTCGCGGGCATCTCCGCCTTCCCGTACGCGCCCGAGTGGGCCGTGCCCGCCGTCTTCACCCCGTTCGAGGACGACGACGCCCGGTCGGTCGTCGTGCCGAACGCCGACGGCCGGGAGCGCCCGCTGGCCGTCTCCGGGCAGATCGCCTTCACGGTGGCGGGCGAGCACCGCACCCTGACCGTCAGCCGGTCGGGCGATCGGCTCAGCGGCGTGATCGCGGACACGACCAGCGGCATCGACACCTACCGCTTCCGCTTCATCACCCTGCCCGCACCCGACGCCGAGGGCCGCACCGTCCTCGACCTCAACCGGGCCTACCTGCCGCCGTGCGCCTTCTCGGACCACTTCATCTGCCCGTTCCCGCCGCCGGGCAACCGGCTGGACTTTGCGGTGGAGGCGGGAGAGAGGCAGGTGCTGAGCCGGTAGCGGGGGCCTCGCGGGTGGGGCCGGGGCGTCGCGGGCGGGGGCGGGCTTTCGCTGGGGCGGCCCCGGTGCGGGGCCGTCCGGGGGCGGAGCGGAGCATGAGGGACTATGTCGAACAATCAACATTCCACGCCGTCCCCCGCGCCCGCCCCGTCCCCCGCATCCTCCGCCGCCGATCCCGAACCCGAACCGGAACCCGGACCGGGGGACGGACCCGGGCCGGAGGCGGCCGCCGGCTCCCCCTGGTACCGGCGGGCCTTCGCCGACCTCAGCCCGCTGCGCGACCACCCCGACTACCGCCGGGTCTGGGCCGGACAGGCCGTCTCCTCCATAGGCCAGCAGATGACGGCCGTCGCCGTCTCCGTCCAGGTCTACGACCTGACCGGCTCCGCCTTCGCGACCGGCCTGGTCGGCATCTTCTCCCTCGTCCCACTGGTCGCCTTCGGCCTCTACGGCGGCGCGATCGCCGACACCGTCGACCGGCGCCGGCTGGGCCTGCTCGGCTCGGCCGGTCTGGCGGTCGTCTCCGCCGCCCTGGCCGCGCAGGCGCTGGCCGGCCTCGGTCTGGTCGCCGTCCTGTACGCCGCCGTCGCCGTCCAGGCCGGCTTCTTCGCGATCAGCTCGCCCGCCCGCTCCGCGATGATCCCCCGCCTGGTGCCCAGCCACCAGCTCCCGGCGGCGAACGCCCTGAACACCGTCAGCATGAACCTCGGCCTCACCGTCGGCCCGATGCTCGGCGGCGTCCTCATCGGCGCCTACGGATCCCAGGCCGCCTACCTGGTCGACACCGTCGCCTTCACCGGCACCCTCTACGCGATGTGGCGCCTGCCCGCCATGCGGCCGCTCGGCGAGCGCAAGGGCCGCGCCTCCGTCCTCGACGGCCTCCGCTTCCTGCGCGAGCAGCCCAACCTGCGCACCAGCTTCCTCGCCGACCTGGCCGCGATGGTCTTCGGCATGCCGCGCGCCCTCTTCCCGGCCATCGCGGTCACCTTCTACGGCGGCGACGCCGGCACCGTCGGCCTGCTGGTCTCCGCCCCGGCCGTCGGCGCCCTGATCGGCGCGCTCTTCTCCGGCTGGGTCGGCCGCGTCCACCGCCAGGGCGTCGCCGTCCTCGCCGCCGTCGCCGCCTGGGGCCTGGCCATCGCGGCCTTCGGCGCCCTCCACAACCTCTGGCTCGGCCTCCTGCTGCTCGCGGTCGCGGGCTGCGCCGACACCGTCAGCATGATCTTCCGCAACACGATGATGCAGGTCGCGGCCCCGGACGAGATGCGCGGCCGCCTCCAGGGGATCTTCATCGTGGTCGTCGCCGGCGGCCCCCGCCTCGGCGACTTCGAGTCCGGCACCGTCGCCGCCCTCACCAACCCCGCCACCTCCGTGATCACCGGCGGCCTCGCCTGCGTCGCCGCCGTCCTCCTCCTCGCCGCCCGCCGCCCCGCCTTCCTCACCTACGACGCCCGCCACCCCACCCCCTGACCCACCCCACTCCCCGAACCTGGCAGCGAGCACCCCCCGACGTGCTGTATTGTTTTCCACGTCGCCGGGACAACCGGAGACAAGGTCGAGAAGCCCACAGCAGAGCCCCCCAGGCCCCGCTGCAGGCACCGAGACCACGGGACGTGGCGCAGCTTGGTAGCGCACTTGACTGGGGGTCAAGGGGTCGCAGGTTCAAATCCTGTCGTCCCGACGTAAGTCGGAAAGGCCGTTGGCCGGGAGAAATCCCAGGTCAGCGGCCTTTTGCATGACATGGCGTCAGATTCCATGAGCGTTCGTTCGTATGCGCTTGGGGACCAGATGGGGACCAAGCAGCTCCGGAGTGGTCGAGTTCGGGGGGCAAGCCCCCCTTCGAGCGGCGCTTCCGGCCCCGAAATTGACTACCCGCAGTGACCGATATCCAATCGTAACCAACGGTTTTTCGACACCCCGTGACGCAATCCGGCCATCCTTTCGGGCAGTTGGGCGACCGCCCTCGAATCTGTCAAGACGTCAGACGATTTCGTGACCTCGCGCCGGAGGCGTCGCCCGGGACCTTCCGGATACCTCCATAAGCTCGGATCAGGCCAGTCCGTGGCTCCCGACCGTCTACAGACGGTGACCATTGCCTAGACGGCGCGAGGGGGAGCCGACCCGACGACCACGAGTATGGAGTCCGCGGAGCGCCGGCGGGCGAGTTCCGGTGCAGCGGAGCCGGCCCACGGGCAGAGGAAGGTGCCGCACCGGGACGGTGCGGAGCGACGCCCGAGGTGGTGCTCGGTGTGGTGACGGGCCCGCGGTTGCGATAGTGCCGCACCGGAACGGTGCGGAGCGACCTCCGACTTGCGCGGGTCTCCGAAGCCGGTGTCGGGGCCGCTGCGGTGGTGCCGCACCGGGACGGCGCGGAGCGATTCGACTACGGCTTCATCGACGAGAGCCACGAGTTC
>NZ_LFVW01000720.1:0-247 GCF_001182915.1 Kitasatospora sp. MY 5-36 | reverse complement strand
GCGATGGTGCCGCACCGGGATGGTGCGGAGCGACTGGGGAGGGAGAGTGCCGATGGAAGCCACTGTGGCGCTGCGATGGTGCCGCACCGGGATGGCGCGGAGCGACCCGTCGGTGCGCGCTGATGACTGGCGGGCGTACAGGCTGCGATGGTGCCGCACCGAGATGGTGCGGAGCGACCGGACGATGTCGGGCCAGGGCGCGGCGGAGTCGAGGCTGCGATGGTGCCGCACCGGGATGGTGCGGAGC
>NZ_LFVW01000719.1:0-5434 GCF_001182915.1 Kitasatospora sp. MY 5-36 | reverse complement strand
GCCGTGCGGGCCGGCGGCGACGGCGCGCCACCACAGCCGCAGGGCGGGCGGGGCGGCCGGTTCGAAGGGCTTGCCGGGGCGGGGCACCGCGAGCCGGGCGCCAAGCGTCTGGGCGGCGGTGACCACCCGCTCGGCGGGCTCCTCCCAGGGGTGCGGTGCGAGGTTGAAGGTGCACCAGTGGATCGGCAGCAGCAGCTCGCCGCCCAGGTCCAGGTGCGCCCGCACGCCCTCCTCGGGGGTCATGTGCACCTCGGGCCAGAAGTCGCTGTACGCGCCGACCTGCATCATCGTCGCGTCGAACGGGCCGAGCCGGCGGCCGATCTCGGCGAAGCCGGGGAAGTAGCCGGTGTCCCCGCTGTGGAAGATCCGCCGTCCGCCGCCGGCCACCACCCAGGACGCCCACAGGAACAGCGTGCTGGTGCGCGGCCCGCGGCTGCAGTAGTGGCGGGCCGGCGTGGCGGTCAGGGTCAGCCCGGCGACCTCGGCCGACTCCCACCAGTCCAGTTCGACGATCCGCTCGGCCGGTACGCCCCAGTGCTCCAGGTGCGCCCCGACCCCGAGCGGGACGGCGAACGCCGCGCCGGTCCCGATCAGCGCCCGGACGGTGCCCATGTCGAGGTGGTCGTAGTGGTCGTGGGAGATCACGACCACGTCCACCGGCCCGAGTTCGGACAGCGGCAGCGGCACCGGGTGCAGCCGCTTGGGGCCGGTCCAGGAGAAGGGGGAGCAGCGCTCTCCCCAGACCGGGTCGAGCAGCACCCGCCGTCCGTCGATCTCGGCCAGGACCGTGGCGTGCCCCAGCCAGGTCAGCCGCAGCCCGGACCGGGGCGGCGCGGCCAGGTCGACGGGGAGCAGCCGGTGCACCGGGACGGCGGCGGTCGGCGTCCGGCGGGTCTTGTCCCCGGTCAGCTGGGCCCGGGGGATCTCCAGCGGGCTGCGCTCGTACACCAGGCGGCGGGTCGGCACCGGGTTGCGGAAGGCGCCGTCGGCGAAGTGCGGGGAGCGGCGGATGCGGGCCAGCCGTTCGCCCCGGGGTTCGGCGCCGAAGGCGTCGGTCCGGATCCGGTGCCAGGCGGACCGGGGCAGTCCGGCCAGCCCGGGGACGGCGCGCTCGGCCGCGGGGCCGGCGGACGGCGGGGCGAGCTGCGACGTCAGACCGGCGAGGCGGGAGAACCACGGGGCGGGGCGGGGCACGGCTCCTCCAGGGACGGTCACGGCTACCGGGCGTGCCGGGGCGCGCAGCACAGCGGCGGGTGGGGCTGCTGCGATACGACAACCATCTCGTCGGAGATTACTCGCCGTGGGCCGTCCGGACCTGGTGGAGAGCCCCGCGCGGTCCAATCGGCGTACCCGGGGAGGGCGGCCCGGGCCGGTGCCCGGGTTCGGCCCGGCGCGGGCCCACGCCGAGTGGAGCGCGGGCCCGAGCGCCCGTCGGTCCGCCCTCCGTCAGGCGTAGAAGCGGGTGATCGTCTCCGCGACGCAGTGCGGCTTGGCGCTCCGCTCACTGGTCACGGTGAACCGCACCACCGCCTGGACCCCGCCCGGCACCTCGGTGGCCGAGAGCAGCTCGGCGGTGGCCCGGACCGCCGTGCCCACCGGCACCGGCGCGGGGAAGCGCACCTTGTCGGAGCCGTAGTTCAGTGCCATCCGCACGCCTTCGACGGCGTAGCACTCCTTCGCGAGCACCGGGATCATCGACTGGGTCAGGTAGCCGTGCGCGATGGTCGAGCCGAACTGGCTCTCCCTGGCCCGCTCCGGGTCCACGTGGATCCACTGGTGGTCACCGGTCGCCTCGGCGAACAGGTCGATCTGCCGCTGCTCGATGGTGTGCCACTGGCTGGTGCCCAGCTCGGTGCCGACGGCGGCGGTCAGCTCGGCGAGGGAGGCGAAGGTCGTCACGGTGCGCTCCTGGTGGGGGACGGACCCGGGGAGGGATCAGGACGCCGGAAGCGTATGCCTACCCATCGGTATCTGTCAGGAGCCGAGCGGGAAACCGGTGTTCACGGGGCCGGTCCTCACGGGCCCCGCGCTCGTCGGCCCCGCGCTCGTCGGCCGTCGCGTCTGGCGCCCCGGGGTGCCCGGTCCGGTCGGGAACAGCCGGCGGCCGCTCACCAGCTCCGGCACCAGCGCCACGAACAGTGGCTCCGGATCGCCCACCCACGGCCGCAGGCCGGAGCGCAGCACCCGCCGGACCTGCTCGGGGTCGCTCACCACGTCGGCCCGCCCGTGCACCAGTACGCTCCACCCGGTGCGGGTGACCGGGTCCAGCAGATCCGCCTGGAAGGCCACCACCGTGCCGTCCAGCCCGCGCGCGGTGGCACTTCCCCGGCGTACGGCGAGCACCAGCCGCCCGTCCAGGACCTCGAAGGAGACCGGCAGGACGGCCGGCAGCGCGTGCTCGGTGTACACCACGCGCCCGACGGGCACGGTGCTGAGCAGCCGCAGGCACTCGGCCTCGCTCAGGGTCTCCACACGGTCCTCACGCTCCATGCGTCCGATCGTCCTCGGTCGGTGCCCGCATCGATAGGGCCCATGGTCCCTGAGCGGACGGGCCGGGAGCCCCGTCGGCGGCCGTCCGGGGCGGTAGCCTGCCCGGCGGGTGGAGAAATGGTGCAGGAGGGGGACGGCCGGATGGCGGGCGGGGTCGATCTGGTGGTGATCGGGGCGGACGGCGGGCCCGACCGGGCCTTCGGGGGTGCGGCGCTCGCGCCGGACGGTGCCCGGCTGCTCGCCGAGGTGCTGCCCGGGATGTGCTTCGACACCGGCGCGGCCGGCTGCCGGGTCACCACGGTGCCGCCGGACGCGGACGCCAACGCCATGCTCACCGCCGTCCGGGACGCCGCCCTGCACCCCGGCCGCTGGCTGCTGGTCTGCCTGGTCGGCCAGCTGGTGGCCGATCCGCGCGGCCGCCGGCTCGCCCTGGTCACCGCCGGCAGCACCGCCGACAACGCCTACCGCCGGGGCCTGGCCTGGGACTGGGTGGTCAGCGCGATGGTGCACGGGGACCAGGAGGAGGCGCTGCTGCTGGTCGACGCGGCGGTCGACCGGGACGCCTGGGCGGCGCTGGAGCGCGGCGAGGACGGCGCGGGCGAACTGCTGAGCTACTCGCGGGTCCCGCTGTGGGGCCGGATCGGCCGCTACAGCCCGGGCAGCCGCTACGCCCCGGGCAGACGCGGCCGGGACGCCGTCCTGCCGGGCGGGGAGGGTTCGTTCAGCCGGGCCCTGACCACCGTCCTGCGCGAGGGCGTCCCGGGTGCCCCCGCGGCCGTCTCCCCGCTCGATCTCCAGCCGGCCGTGGCCGCGCTGACGGACGGCGGGGAACCGGCCGGTAGTTCGGGTGCGCCTGGCGCGCGCCTGCTCGTTCCGCCGCACGCCGGGCGGCTCCTGATGCGCAATCGGGCCGCGGTTCGGGGCGCATTGGCCGGATTGTCGCTTTCCGAAGAACTGTTGGCCGTTCTGTGGCGGGAAAGTGCCCCGACGGAACCGCCTTCCGCGTAAGGTCAGGGGGCCTGAGGTGTTGCCGTGATGGGGTGGGTTGGCGAAGAATCGATCCCCAGCGGAAACACCGGTGGGACGGCGGAATTCTCCTGGCGGCCGTGGATCACGGATCAGGTCGGTCGCAATGAGGTGGGGCCATGCGGCAGCGCGGAAATGTGTTGCGCCCTGGGGCGGTTGGGGCCGGTGGGGCGGTTCTGGTGTTGCTGCTCGGTGCTTGTGCGGGCGGTGGTGCGGGCGGTTCCGTCGATCGCATCGGGTCGGCCGCGCCCACCGTCGCGGGAGTGAACCCGCTAACTCCTTCGAGTGGTTCGGCAAACGATTCGATCGCGCCGACCAGCGGTCCGGAAGGGGCCATGGCGCGGCTGGCCCTGAAGGCGTATCAGGACTGGTGGCAGGCCCAGGCCGAGGTGTTCGGACGGTCGGATTCGGACGGTTACGGACTGGAGCAGTACTCCTCCGGTCGGGCGCTGTCCGACAGCCTGGTCAGCCTCCGGCAACTGCGCGACGCCAAAGTGGTGATGACCGGAACGCCGCGCAATTCCGCGGTGGTCAAGACCGTCGACCTGAAAGCCGATCCGCAGACCGCCGTGATCGAGGACTGCGTCGACCTGTCCGGCTGGCACCGCGTCGATGCCGTCACCGGGGCCGCCAATGATCCCGGAGCACGCCTGAACCGGTACGTCGGAACCGCTTCCCTGCGCTGGTTCCAAGCACATTGGTTGATCTACGACTTCAAACGGGAGGTGGATCGGACATGCTGAACGCGCGGAAACCGGCCCGGCGAATCTCGGTCGTCGCGTCGATGTCGGCCGGGTTGCTGCTGTCCTCGGCGGTGGGTGCGACCGCGGACGAACCGCCGAGCGGCGGGGCCGAGCAGTGCTACCCGAACGTGATCTGCGTGGACGTCAATTCCGGGGGGACGACCACGACGCCCGGCGGATCGAAGCCCGGCGGTGGCGGCGGTTCGGGCACCGGCCCGCAGCTGTGCAGCTACCACGACGTCCCCTGGGCCTGCCACGACCCCCAGCTGGGCTGGTTCAGCAGCGACAAGGGCTGCTACTTCCGCCCGCTGGACAACCCGCCGGCCGCGGGCGACCCGGCCTGGGGCGGCCACGACCCGAAGGACGGCTCGCTCTACACGAAGGTCTGCCCGCAGACCGACGGGGGCCTGGGCGGCGCCGAGGTCGTCTTCGAGCCCACCTCGCCGGACGGGCAGAACGTCAACGCGGAGGCCACGGCCATCCAGACCGCCTACGACCGGGTCCGCTTCCGGCCCCCGGTGGGCCGGGCCGCGCCCCAGAAAACGGCGGTGGTCAACGCCCCGGTCTGGCTCTGGGCGGACGACGCCGCGCTGCCCGCACCGGGCAACGCGTCGGTCGCGGGCATCTCGGTCACCGTCACGCCCCGGCTGGTGAAGGCGGACTGGAGCTTCGGCGACCACCTCCAGACCTCCTGCACCACGCCCGGCACGCCGTACGTCCCCGCGTACGGCGACGCGAAGTCCCCGGACTGCGGCTACGAGTTCAGGACCAGCTCGGCCCGTGAGAAGAACGGCGTCTTCAGCGCCACGGTGACGATGCACTGGGAGGCCGCCGTGGTGGTCACCGGCGGGCCGAACCCGCGGAAGTTCACCATCCCGGGCATCAACCAGAGCAGCAAGCCCTTCGAGCTCAAGGTCGCCGAGATGCAGGTGCTCAACTGAGCGCGCCGGCCCGGCGATCCGCGCACTGACCAGCCAGACCAGCCAGACGAGCCAGAGACGAACGAGGGAAGGGCGGAACCCGGTGGAGAACCGTACGTTCGCGACGCCGGGATCCGGCACCTCCGCGGGCGCGGCGGCGTCCGTGGCACTCCCGGAGCAGCCGGAGCAGGGCGGCCCGGGCAAGGGCCGGGGGCTGCCGCACGCGCCCGGGCGGACCATGCGGGCGCGGCGGCG
>NZ_LFVW01000718.1:0-5438 GCF_001182915.1 Kitasatospora sp. MY 5-36 | reverse complement strand
CAGCACCATCAACCCCCCGATCCCCCGGCACACCGCGCGACCACACCGCGGAGGGACGGCGACCGGCCCCCCACGCGCCGACGCGTACAGCCCCCAAGCCCAGGGGATCCCGCCTGCGTGCCGCGCTCGCCGCCGGCCCGCCGCCCGGGCCCGCCCGCCCGGAGTTCTGGCGCAGCCCCTTGCGCGGCCCCTGGCTCACCTCGGTGTTCGGCCTGGTGCTGCTGCCCGGGATCACGGTGGTGTTCGTGACCGGGCTGCTGTCCTACGCCGCCTACAACCCCGACCTCGCCGCGGTCAACGACCAGACCCCGGACAAGGGCTGGCTCGGCTTCTACCTCTTCTCCTGGCCGACCAGCCCCAGCTGGCTGTACCGGTTGAACCAGGGGATCCACGTGACCCTCGGCATCGTGCTGGTCCCGGTGCTGCTGGCCAAGCTCTGGTCGGTCATCCCCAAGCTCTTCGCCTGGCCCCCGCTCCGCTCGCCGGCCCAGGCGGTCGAGCGCCTGTCGCTGCTGCTCCTGGTCGGCGGCGCGCTGTTCGAGTTCGCCACCGGCATCCTCAACATCCAGTTGCACTACATCTTCCCCGGCTCCTTCTACACCCTGCACTACTACGGTGCCTGGGTCTTCATCGGCGCCTTCGTCGTCCACGTGGTGTTCCGCGTCCCGGTCATGGTCCGGGCGCTGCGCAGCCGGCGCCTGCGCACCGAACTGCGCACCGGCGCCGCCGACACGCTGCCCGAGCCGCTCGACGACACCGGTCTGGTCTCCCCGCGCCCCGCCCCCGCGACCCTCTCCCGGCGCGGAGCCCTCGCGCTGGTCGGTGCGGGCTCCCTCGCGCTGTTCGCGGTGACGGTCGGTCAGAGCATCGGCGGATGGTGGCGCAGGACCGCGCTGCTCGCCCCGCACGGCCAGGAGCCCGGCGAAGGCCCGAACGGCTTCCAGATCAACAAGACCGCCGCCGCCGTCGGTATCCGCCCCGCCGACATCGGCCCCGACTGGCGGCTGACCGTCCGCGGCCCCGGCCGCGAAACCGTCCTCACCCTGGACCAGCTGAGGAGCCTGCCGCAGACCACCGCGGCCCTGCCCATCGCCTGCGTCGAGGGATGGTCCACGCCCGACCAGGACTGGACCGGCGTCCGGCTGACCGAGCTGGCCGCGCTCGTCGGCCTGACCGACAGCCCACCGGACGTCTTCGTGGAATCCGTCGAACGCGGCGGGTCCTTCTCCTCCACCGTCCTGCGCGACAACCAGGTCCGCGACGCCCGCTCCCTGCTGGCCCTGCGCGTCAACGGAGCCGACCTCTCGCCCGACCACGGCTACCCGGCCCGGATCATCGTCCCCGCCAACCCCGGTGTCCACAACACCAAATGGGTCACCCGCCTCACCTTCGGAGCCACCGGATGAAGCGCCGCAGCGGCTTCCGCGAGCGCTACGGCGCGTCCCCCCTGCACCTGCTCCTCCTCCTGTGTTCCTTCGCCCTGGCCCTGTACGCGGGGATCCGCCTCCTCAAGGGCGATCCGCTCGGCGTCGCGATCTGGTTCGTCGGGGCCGCACTGCTCCACGACCTGGTCCTGCTGCCGCTCTACACGCTCACCGACCGGGCCGCCCAGGCCCTGACGGGTGTCCGCCAGGCTCCGCTGGACGGTACGCACCGGATGCCGGCGGTCAACTACGTCCGCGTCCCCGCCTTCCTCTCGCTGCTGCTGCTGGTCGTCTGGTACCCACTCGTCCTGCGTCGCGTCCCCGGGTACCGCTCCGCCACCGGCCTGGACCCGGACGTCTTCCTCGGGCGCTGGCTGCTGCTGACCGCGGCGTTCTTCGCCGTCTCGGCGCTCTGCCTGCTCGCTGCGACGGCCCGGCGGCGACGGTCGCACAGGCCCCGCCGCGAGCCGGCGGCGCGGGGACGTTCGTGATCCGTAAGGCATGGTGCCCCGGTTCCGGCCCGGTCCGTTCCTACAGTTGGCCGGGAGGCTGTTCCCGAGAAGAGAGGTGGACCGGGATGACGGTCGACCAGGACGTCCCGCCGAGCGCCGAGGTGGGCGTCATCGGTGGCTCCGGGCTCTACGAGCTGCTGGACGACGTGACCGAGGTACGGGTGGACACCCCGTACGGCGAACCGAGCGACGCGGTGTTCGTGGGAGAGGCGGCCGGCCGCCGGGTCGCGTTCCTGCCCCGGCACGGGCGCGGCCACCGGCTTCCCCCGCACCGGATCAACTACCGCGCCAACCTGTGGGCGCTGCACACGCTGGGTGTGCGGCAGGTGGTCGCACCGTGCGCGGTGGGCGGGCTGCGCCCGGAGTACGGGCCGGGCACGCTGCTGGTGCCCGACCAGTTCGTGGACCGGACCTCGGGGCGACCGCAGACCTTCTACGACGGCCTGCCGCTGCCGGACGGCACGGTGCCGGAGGTGGTGCACGTGTCCATGGCCGACCCGTACTGCCCGGCGGGGCGGAAGGCGGCACTGGACGCCGCCCGGGAGGCGGCCTGGGAGCCCGTCGACGGCGGAACGCTGGTGGTGATCGAGGGCCCGCGCTTCTCCACCCGCGCCGAGTCCCGCTGGTTCACCGCCAACGGCTGGTCGGTGGTCGGCATGACGGGACATCCGGAGGCCGTCCTCGCCCGTGAACTCGGGCTCTGCTACGCCTCGCTGGCCCTGGTCACGGATCTCGACGCCGGGGTGGAGAGCGGCGCGGGCGTCACCCACGGCGAGGTGCTGAAGGAGTTCGCCCGCAACGTCGACCGGCTGCGCACCGTGCTGTTCAAGGCGGTGGAACGGCTGCCGCTGGTGCGCGAGTGCCCCTGCCCGCACGCCCTGGACGGTCTCACGACCGGTCTTCCGGGGGTCCCCGGCGTCTGACGCCCCACCCCGGCGAGGGAACGCCGGGGCCGCGAGACTTCATCACCGGGAGGTTGGGCAGGATGATCGACCGTACCGTTCCGTCCTGCGCGCTCGCGCTCGCGGCCCTGGTCAGCGCTCTGGCACTGACCGTCACCGACGGCGGCTTCGTGCCGCTCGCCGTCTGGTACCTCCTCGACACGGCCCTCTTCGCGGTCGCGGTGGTGCTGCTGCGCAGGGTGCCCAGCCGGCTGGTCGCGCCGCTGGTCCTGGCCGGCGCCGTGGCCGTCGCCGCCGTCGGGCTGCTGGCCCCACCCCGCACCAGCGACGACGCCTACCGCTACGTCTGGGACGGCCGGGTCCAGGCGGCCGGGATCTCGCCCTACGCCCACACCCCGGACGATCCGGCGCTGGCCCGGTTGCGTGACCCGGGGCTCTTCCCGGTCGGTGACGGCTGCACGGGCTGGGACGAGCGGCGCACCACGGCCGGGGACTGCACCCGGATCAACCGGCCGGCCGTGCACACCATCTATCCGCCGGTGGCACAGGTCTGGTTCGTCGTCGTGCACCCGTTCGGCGGCGGGGTCCGCGGGGTGCAGGCCGGCGGTGCGGTGCTGGCGGTGGCGACGACCGCCCTGCTGCTGAGAGTGGGGCGGGAGCGGTGGCGGGCCGCGTTGTGGGGGTGGTTCCCCGGCGTGGCCGTGTGGGCGGTCAACGACGCGCACGTGGACACGCTCGGAGCCCTGCTGACGGTCGCCGGACTCGGCTGCGCGGCGCGCGGGAGGGCCGTGCGAGGGGGGCTCCTCCTGGGCGGCGCGGTCGCGACCAAGCTGCTGCCGGCCCTCGTCCTCCCCGGCGCGCTGGCGGGCCTGTCGGCCCGGCGCCCTTCCCGGAAGGACGTCCTGCTGGTCGGATCCGCGCTCGGCGCCTTCGCCGTGTCCTACCTCCCGTACGTCGTGGCCTCGGGCGCCTCGGTCCTCGGCTATCTGCCGGGCTACCTGAAGGAGGAGGGCTACGAGCAGGGGCACATCGACCGGTTCGGGCTGCTGCGGCTGGTGCTGTCCGACCGCCTCGCGCCGTGGGCGGCGGCGTTCGTCCTGGCGGCCGTGGCGGTCCGGGTCCTCCGCCGGGGCGACCGGAGTGAGCCGTGGGCCGGCGCGCTCCTGGTGACGGGCACCGCGCTGCTGCTGGTCGCGCCCTCCTACCCCTGGTACGGGCTCCTGGTGGTCGCGCTGGTGGCGCTCGACGGCCGCTGGGAGTGGCTGGCCGTCCCGGCCGCCGGGCAGGCGCTCTACCTGGTGCAGGGCCCGGTGGCGCAGCAGTTCGCCTACGGCACGGCCCTGTGCGTCGTCCTCCTGGTCCCGCTGCTGCGCCGGCGCCGTACGGGGCGGGTCGCCGCCGTGGCGGGGGCCGGGAACTGACGGAGTCCGACGGGGTCTGACGGAGCGGCTCGGGTCGGATCGTGAGTGCGGGTGAACTGGTCGAAGGGCGTAGGGCGAGAGAGGTCGGCCGACGGGTGGTGATGGCGGGCGCTCTCAGCGGGCGGGCGCGGTGCGGCGGCGCAGGGTGAGGAAGCGTCGGCCGTGGGAGGTCCATCGTTCCGCTTCGACGAGCCCGGCGCCGTGGGCCCGTCGTGCGGCGGCCCTGGCGCCGAGGCGTGCCCAGGCGAAGGGCGGGCCGAGCCGGCCGTCCGGGCCCTCGACCCGGACGGTGACGCGTTCGTCGACCTCGCGCGGCTCGACCTCCACCAGCAACAGCCCGTCCGGCGCGATCAGTTCGGCCGCGCGGCGAAGCAGGGCCTCCGGGTTCCCGCCGATGCCGAGGTTGCCGTCGGCCAGCAGGGCCGCACCCCAGCGGCCCTCGGCGGGCAGCCGGTCGAACACCGAGCGGCACAGGGCCGCGCCGCCGAGGCCGAGGGTGCGGGCGACGGCCGCCGGGGTGACGTCGACGCCGAGGGCCGGGACGCCCACGGCGAGGAGCGCGGCGACGAGTCGGCCGGGTCCGCAGCCGAGGTCCACGACCGGCGCGGACAGGTGGAAGCAGCGCATCAGGAGGCTGTGGTCGCCGCCGGCGGCCGGTGCGCACCAGCGTTCGATGTCGAGCGGGATCCGGCGTCCGTCGTCGCCGCGCAGCCACAGCGGACCGCGTCCGGTGCGGACGGCGTCGGCGAACGGGTCGTCGATCCATGCCGTCGAGGTGCCGGTCAACCCGCCACCTCGGGGACGGTGCGGAACGAGCGCAGGCGGGCGGCGAACCGGCTCCGCGGTGCCTGGGAGGCGACCAGCAGGGCGTCCTCGACGGTGTCCACGTCGGTGGCTTCCGGCAGGGAGCGCACCGTCAGGCCGGCCGCCCCGAGCCGGTCGAGGAGCACCCGCCCCGTGTCCGGGGTCGACATCGGTACCCCCAGGAGGAGCCGGCGGGCGAGGTCCTCGGTCGGCCGGGCCAGGCCGAGGGCCCAGAAGCCGCCGTCGGTCGCGGGCCCGTACCAGGCGTCGGCCCCGGCCCGGCCCGCCGGGGAGAGCGGCTCGGCCAGGGTGGCCGCGCTGAGCTGCGGGGTGTCCATGCCGACCAGCAGCGCGGGCGCGTGCGGGGCCAGCCGG
>NZ_LFVW01000717.1:0-5441 GCF_001182915.1 Kitasatospora sp. MY 5-36 | reverse complement strand
CGCCCGCGGCACCGGTGGCCACGCCCCCGCCCGCGGCCCCTCCGGGCCAGCCCAGCGCCCCCGCGCAGCCGCCCGCCACCAAGGCGCCGCAGCCGAAGGTGACCACGGCCCAGCCGCCGAACGACCCGGAGCCCCCCGCGGCGGCGGCCGGTGCCGGCGCCGGATGCGAGATCCGCTCGAACGCGGGCAACTGCTACGAGGCGGGCCAGTTCTGCCGCAACGCGGACCTGGGCAAGAGCACCCACGAGGCCGGCGGCCGGGTGATCTACTGCCGGATGGTCAGCGGGAAGCCGCACTGGCAGGCCTGAGGCCCCCGGAGCCGGGGCGGACCGGACGGTTCGCCCTCAGGCGTCGATGACGCCCAGGGTGTCCCAGAACAGGTGCTCGTAGGCCTGGAGCAGCAGCCCGTACTCGTGTGCGGTGGCCAGGGTCGGCTCGTCCAGCCGGTCCGGGCCCAGGGCGTCGGCGGCCTGCTGCTCCAGCTCGGGCGCGGGCTGGGCGAAGAAGTCGAAGAACGCGCAGGACTCGTCGGAGAAGCCGTACTGGCGGCGCAGCGCCTGCGCGATCGTGGCGCAGTAGCCGCCCCAGGCGGCGAAGTTGGCGACGAGCGCGGCGGCCGCGGCGGCGGGTTCGCCGTTCAGGGCGAGCCAGGCGAGGTAGTGCGGGTAGGCCTGGCACCCGGGCAGCGGCGGGCGGGCCTCCAGCGCGCCGTGGTCGAGTCCGACGGCGGCGCCGAGCGCGGGCAGGGTGCGCAGCGCGGCGCTCTCGCCCTCGGCCAGGGTGGCGAACCAGGCGCTGACCGGCCGGTCCGCGGTGCGGCCGGCGAGCAGCAGCAGGCTGCGGCGGTCGGAGCGGATGATCCGGTGCTGCTGGGCGGCGAGTTCGGCCAGCGCCGAGCGCGGCGCGGTGCCGTCGGCGAGCGCGGTGACCAGCGCCGGGGCGGTGTCGCCGGGGGCCAATTCGGCCCGCAGGTACTGGATCTGGTCGAGGATCGGGTGGTTCACCGGTGCCTCCGGGGTGCGGTTCGGTCCGGTGCCATTCCTACCGCCTGGCGGTGCCGGTGCGGCGGCGACAGGCCGGGGCCCGAGGCGGGGACCAGCTCCCGGCCGGGGCGGCGCCGGGCCGGGAGCTGATGGCGTGGGGAGACGGGGGTGCCCCCGTGCGTCAGGAGTCGGCGCAGGCCTTCCCGATCTCGCCGGCAGCGTCGGTGATCGGCTTGAAGTCGGGCTGCTTGCCCTTGGAGACCCGGTCGATGGCGTCGTTGACGGCCTTGGAGAGCCGGTCGGCGGCCGCGTCGATCTTGTCCCCGTTGCCCTCGCGGATCTTCTTGGTGTCGTCGGCGACCTTCCGCAAGGCCTCGACGGTGTGGTTGCGGCGGCTCTCGTCGGTGATCTGCCCGACGTTGATCGCCGAATCCGCGAGGTCCTGGACGTCGCCGGTGAGGCTGATCGCCCGCTTTCCACAGTCCAGGGCCTGGTCGGCGTCGCACGCGGTGAACAACGGGGCCGCGAGCAGCAGTGCGAGCGTGGTGGCGGCCAGACGGTACGGCTTCCTTGTCATGTCTCTATCCCTCCCGCCTCTATCAACGCCGGTCCGCCGTGCGGAGGTTCCGGAAGACTGCGTGAACCGTTGGGAAAGTCTTTGCTTCCAGCAGAATGTGACGTTCCATCAGTTCGTTTTCGGGATGGATCCGGGCGTTCACCCTTCGGTGCCGTCCGCGGGGTGAACGCCCGGGCGGGCACTACCGGGTGGCGGATTCGGACAGGTCGTGCACCAGGCGGGCGATGGTCGGCACGGCCACCGCGTGCGCGTCGGCCGCCCGCAGCACGGCGCCGCCGATGGCGTCCAACTCGGTCGGCCGTCCGGCCTCCACGTCGCGCTGCATCGAGGACCTCATCGTCCCGGGGATGCGGTCGAAGGAGGCGAGCAGCGTCTGCGCGTCCGCCGGCGCGCCGACCGCCCGGGTGACGGCGGTGATCTCGTCCAGCACGGCGAGGAGTTCGGCCCGGTGCTCGGTGCGTACGGTGCCGATCCCGCTCGCGTGGCGGGTGGTCAGCAGGGCGAACGGGGCGAGGAAGGAGAGCTTGCTCCACAGCATCGCCGTCTCGTCCTCGCGCAGTGCGACGTCCACGCCGGTGTGCCGCAGCTGGTCGGCGAACTCGGCCACGGGGGAGTCGGGTTCGGCGTTCGCACCCAGCTCGATGGCGGCGAACGGGCTGGTGTGCTCGATCAGCCCGGGCGCCGTCCGGGCGGCCTCGACCCGGATCGTGCCGGCCACCACCCGTGCGGCCGGGTAGCGCTCGCGCAGCACGGCCATGTGGTCCAGGCCGTTGAGCAGCGGCACCACGATCCCGGTGCCGAGCACCTCCGCGGGCAACCGGTCCAGCGCGGCGGCCAGCGCCGTCTCCTTGACCGTCACGAAGACGGCGTCGACCGGCTCGCGCAGCTCGGTCGCCGCCTCCACCCGGACGGTGAACTCGCCGAACTCGGCGCTGCGGACCCGCAGTCCGTCCCGCGCGATCGCGGCCGCGGTCGCCTCGCCGGCCAGGCAGACGACCCGGTGGCCGTCGCGGGCGAGCAGCCCGCCGATCAGTCCGCCGACGCCTCCGGGGCCGAGGACGGCGACGGTCAGGGGGGTGGTGGTCATGGTGACTCCTGTGGGTGGGTGGGTGGCGTGGTGAGGGATGGGGAAGCGGGGGCCGGGCGCGGTTACGGTGAGCGGCGGGATGCGCCCGCCCGGCTGGAGGAGCAGGCCGTCGCCCGGGAGCAGCCGCGGACGAAGGTGCCGCGCACCCCGCCGGGCAGCAGCCCGCCGTGCGGGGCCGGCAGCTCGCACACCTCCGCCTCGGTGGGGCCGAAGCGCGGCTCGGGCAGCAGGTCGGTGGTCACCGGATCATGATTCCCCGTCGGGCGGGCCCGGCGGGAGGCGGGGGCGTAAAAGGGGAGGGCGTGCCCGGCTCCGGCGGGCTTAGGGTGCGCCGGTGGAGGCTGTGCGGCGAGGGGGAGTCGGCGGATGACGACGGACGGGCGGCTGGTGGCGGCGGTACGGGCGCGGGATGTCGACGCCGTGTGGGAGGCACTCGCCGCGGGTGCGGATCCGAGCGCCCGCGATGCGGACGGGCTGCCCCTGCTGTGGGTGGCCGTGAACGGGTTCGACCACGAGGTCGCCGGTGTCCTGGTCGACCACGGTGCCGATCCGGACCGTCCGCTGCCCGACGGGACGACCCCGCTGCTGCGCGCGGTGGACCTCGGTTCGTCGGCGCTGGTCGGGGCGGTGCTGGGGAAGGACCCGGCGCTGCGGTTGCCCGCCGACGCCCGTGAGCACCTGCTCGCCCTGGCCAGGGCCTGGTACGAGACGGGTACGGAGGAGGAACTGCGGCGACGGACCGGGGCCGTGGGGCCGGCGGAGCGGGTGTGGGTGACCGAGCAGTACGCGGACGTCGAGCAGGTCTCCCTCGGCGGGCTGACCGTGCGCGCCGGGCACGGGGCCGTGCTGACCGAGCTGGAGTGGAGGTTCCGCGTCCTCACCCCGGTCGACGAGCTGGTGGCCAGGGCCGTCCGGCACCGGGAGCCGGGGCACGTCGGGCAGCAGGCCGTCCGGTTCGTGCTCGGGGAACGCCGAAGTCGGGAGACCTGGTCGGCCCTGACGGCCCACCACCGGCACCCCGACCCCGCGCACCGCCGCTTCCTCGCGGCCTTCCTGTGCGACGCCCCGCTCCTGCGGATGGGGCACGCGGTCGAGTACGACGCGGAGGAGACGGAGCTGCTCGTCGCCTGGGCGTCGGCCGAGCCGGACGGCGGGGTGCTCGCCGACGTCCTCCGAGCCCTGGGCGGTCGTGAGTGCCCGGAGGAGGAGGCCGTCGGGTTGCGCCACGCCGCCGCGTCCGTCCTGGCCCCGTCCGCCGACCGGACGCCCGAGGTCGCCGACGCCCTGGCGGCACTGCTGGACGTGGACGACCGGCTGGTGCGCCTGGAGGCGGCCTACGGCCTCGCCTTCCGGGCCTGGGAGGCCCGCAACCCGCCCGAGGGGACGTAGCACCACCTGCGGGGTTCGGTTTTCCGAACCCCGGATTCGGGTGCCAGCACAATCGATCTCCCGGCCCCGGACGCCCACGATGGAGGGCATGAACGGGATGACGACAGCCGCCGCCACGGCGGCGCACGACGGGGTGACGGACGCGGCCCTGAGCGCGGTCGGGCTGCACCGGCGGTACGGGCGGGGCACGGCGGCCGTACAGGCGCTGCGCGGGGTCTCGGTGGCCTTCGCGCCGGGGACGTTCACGGCGGTGATGGGGCCGTCGGGCTCCGGCAAGACCACCCTGCTGCACTGCCTGGCCGGGATGGACCGTCCGACCGGGGGCACCGTGCGGTGGGGCCGCACGGAGGTGTCCGGGCTGCCCGAGCGGCGGCTGGCGGAGCTGCGCCGCACCCGGGTGGGGTTCGTGTTCCAGGCCTTCAACCTGATGCCGGCGATGACGGTCGGGCAGAACGTCGAGCTGCCCGGCCGGCTCGCCGGGCGGCCGCCGGAGCGGGCCGCGGTGCGGGAGGCGCTGGCCCGGGTCGGGCTGGCCGGGCGGGAGCGGCACCGGCCCGGGCAGCTGTCGGGCGGTCAGCAGCAGCGGGTGGCGATAGCCAGGGCGCTGGTCTCCCGGCCGGAGGTGCTGTTCGCCGACGAGCCGACCGGCGCGCTGGACCGGGCCACCGGGCAGGAGGTCCTCGGCCTGCTGCGCTCGGGTGTCGACACCGACGGACGGACCTGCGTGATGGTCACCCACGACCCGGTCGCCGCCGGGTACGCGGACCGGGTGCTGCTGCTGGCCGACGGCCTGCTGGTGGACGAGCTGACCGCGCCGACGGCCGCGCAGGTCGCCGAGCGGCTGAGCCGGTTGGGCGGGTGAGCACGATGAGCAGTCCCGTACTGAGCCTCTCGGCGGGGCAGATCCGCCGCCGCCCGGCCTCCTTCGCCGGGCTGGGGACGGCGCTGTTCCTGGCGGTGGCGGCGGTGACGCTGTTCGGGTCGCTGGTCGCCGCACAGGTCACGGCACCGGCCGCGGTGGCGCGCACGGCGGTGTCCGGGCCCGGCCTGGTGCTGATCGCCGGGGCCTTCGGCGAGATCGCCGTCCTGGTCGCGCTGTTCGTCGTGGTCAACGCCCTCGGCTTCACCCTGCGCCAGCAGCACCGCGACCTGGCGCTGCTGCGCACCGTCGCGGCGACACCCCGTCAGGTCCGGCTGGTGGTGCGCGCGCAGGTGGTGGCGACCACCCTGCTGGTGTCCGGGCCGGGCGGCCTGGTGGGCTTCCTCGCCGCCCGGGCCTTCCTCGCCGCACTCCAGCGGCGCGGCATGGCCGCACCCGGGCTGCGCATACCCGGGGCGCCGGTGCCGGCGCTGATCGGGCTCGCGGTGGCGCTGCTGGTGGGCCTGGCGGCCAGTGCCGTGGCGG
>NZ_LFVW01000071.1:0-556 GCF_001182915.1 Kitasatospora sp. MY 5-36 | reverse complement strand
CGTGAGGCGCAGGTCCCGATGATCTCCGCGCTGACGGGCGAGTGGCTGGCCGGCTCTGAGCTGGACCCGGCGTACTGGTACGCGTCGCTGCGGGAGACCGTCGAGTTCGAGCGGGCGGTTCGTCTGCTGGGTGAGTCCGGGCACGGTGTGTTCCTGGAGGTGTCGCCGCACCCGGTGCTGACCCCGGCGATCGGCGACGCCCTGGAGACGCTGTCCCCGGTTGTCGCGGGCACCTTGCGGCGCGACGAGGGCGGTGCGGACCGCCTGCTGACGTCGTTCGCCGAGGCCTACGTCCAGGGCGCCACGGTGGACTGGGTGTCGGTCCTCGCCGGTGGTTCGACGGTGGACCTGCCGACGTACGCGTTCCAGCACCGTCACTACTGGCCCGAGGCGGTGGCCGAGGCCTCCGAGGGCTCCGTCATCGATGCCGAGTTCTGGGCGGCGGTCGAGGGCGGGGACGCCGACGGTCTTGCGGCGGCGTTGAACATCGACGGCGACCGGCTGGGCGAGGTGTTGCCGGCGCTGGCCGACTACCGGCGCCGGGGCCAGGCCGATG
>NZ_LFVW01000716.1:0-5441 GCF_001182915.1 Kitasatospora sp. MY 5-36 | reverse complement strand
GCTCGCCCGGGCGCGGCGGCTGCACCGGGCGGCCATCGGCGAGCGCGGCTGGCTGCTGGAACGGGAGCGGGAGAGCGCCGCCCGGACCGCCGTGGAGGCCGAACGGTCCCGGATCGCCGCCGAGTTGCACGACATCGTGAGCCACAACGTGAGCCTGATGGTGGTGCAGGCCGGGGCCGCGCGCGAGGTGCTGGCCACCATGCCCGCGGAGGCGGCGGCCGCGATGGCCGCGGTCGAGGCGGCCGGGCGGGACACGATGACCGAGCTGCGGCACCTGCTCGGCCTGCTGGCCCCCGCCGCGGACGGCAGCGAGGAGCCCGCGCCGGACGGCTTCGCGCCGCAGCCCAGCCTGAGCCGGCTGAGCCCGCTGATCGACCGGTTCGCCTTCGCCGGGCTGCCGGTCGAGGTGCGGGTCTCGGGCGAGCCGAGGCCGCTGCCGGGCGGGATCGACGTGACGGCGTACCGGATCATCCAGGAGGCGCTGACCAATGCGCTCAAGCACGGGGACGGGGTGACGGCGGAGGTGACGGTGCGCTACGCGGACCACTCCCTGCGGGTGGAGGTGCTCAACAGCGGTCCGAGCGTGCTCTCCGGGGCGGCCGCCGCGTCAGGGGGACGAGCCGCACCGGACGGGCCCAGGCCGGACGGCGCCGGGCGCGGGCTGATCGGCCTGCGCGAGCGCGTCGCGGTGTACGGCGGGGACCTGGACGCCCGGCGCCGGCTCGGCGGCGGCTTCCGGGTCCGCGCCCGCATCCCGCTGGACCGGCCGTGACGGAGGAGAACGTGCCCCAGGACCAGGAGCGCCGCCCCCGGGTGGTGATCGCCGATGACCAGGAGCTGGTCCGCACCGGCTTCCGGATGATCCTCACCGCGCGCGGCATCGACGTGGTCGCCGAGGCCTCGGACGGCGCCGAGGCGGTGGCCGCCGCCGTCCTGCACCGCCCGGACGTGGCGCTGCTGGACATCCGGATGCCCGGCACGGACGGCCTGGAGGCCGCCCGGCGCATCCTGGCCCAGGTGCCCGGCTGCCGGGTGATCATGCTGACCACCTTCGACCTGGACCACTACGTCTACGCCGCGCTGTCCGCCGGGGCCAGCGGCTTCCTGCTCAAGGACGTCACCTCCGCCCACCTCGCCGCCGCCGTACGGCTGGTGGACACCGGGGACGCGCTGCTCGCCCCCTCGATCACCCGGCGCCTGGTCGAGCGGTTCGCGGCCGGCGCCCCGCGCCCGGCCCCGGGCGCCGACGGCCCGGCGCTGCACCGCGACCTCGCGCCGCTCACCCCGCGCGAGGCGGAGGTGCTGGCGCTGCTCGGGCGCGGGCTGTCCAACACCGAGCTGGCGCGCGAGCTGACGCTCAGCGAGTCGACGGTGAAGACCCACGTGGCCCGGATCTTCGCCAAGCTGAACCTGCGGGACCGGGCGCAGGCGGTGGTGCTCGCCTACGAGACCGGGCTGGTCGCGCCGGGCGGCGCCGACTGAACGTCAACTTCCCTTGACCTCATGCTGATTGGCATGACTATCAGCCCAATCTCACTCCTTGGAGTTAACTCTCTTCACCACGTTCTCCTTTTTGCCAGTTCATGGGGCACCATCTGCATGTCCACGCCCGAACGTGACCACCACCTCGGGCGCCACCCCCCGGCATGACGAGAACACTTGGACCGGCCCGTGACCACCACCGCCCCCGTGTGGGACTGCCCCTTCCACCACACCGACGGCCTGGAGTTCGACCCCCTCCTGAAGCGACTGCTCACCGAGGCCCCGGTCGCCAGGATCCGGCTGCCGCACGGCGAGGGCGAGGCCTGGCTGGCCACCCGCTACGAGGACGTCAAGGTGGTCACCAGCGACCGCCGGTTCAGCCGCGCCGCCGGCATCGGCCGCGACCTGCCCCGGATGACGCCCGCCCCGATCGCCCAGGCCGAGGCGATCAACCTGATGGACCCGCCCGCCCACAACCGGCTGCGCCGGCTCGTCGCCCAGGGCTTCACCAACCGCCAGGTCGAACGGATGCGCCCGGCCACCCAGCGGACCGTCGACGGCTACTTCGACGAGATGACCGAGCACGGCGCCCCCGCCGACCTGATGCACTTCCTGGCCGGCCGCCTCCCCCTCACCACCATCTGCGAACTGCTCGGCATCCCCGCCGCCGACCGCGCCGAACTGCGCGGCCACGCCGTGGCGATGATGCGGATGGGCCCCGGCAGCCGGGACGGCCAGGAGGCCGCCAAGAGCGCGCTGCGCGACTACTTCACCGGGCTGACGGCCGAGCGCCGCGCCCACCCCGGCGAGGACCTGATCAGCGCCCTGGCCACCGCCCGCGACGGCGACGAACTGCTGGACCCGGACGAGCTGACCGTCATGGCGATGGTCCTGCTGGTCACCGGCCACGACACCAGCACCTACCAGCTCGGCAACCTCACCTACACCCTGCTCACCCACCCCGAGCAGCTCGCCAAGCTGCGCGCCCGGCCCGAGACGCTGCCCCGCGCCCTGGAGGAGCTGCTGCGCTTCATCCCGTTCCGCCAGGGCGTCGGCATCGCCCGGGTCGCCACCGAGGACGTCGAACTGGGCGGCGTGCTGATCCGGGCCGGCGAGGCCGTGCACGTCTCCTACCTGACCGCCAACCGGGACCCGGCGGCCTACGAGCGCCCCGACGAACTCGACCTCGACCGCGACGCCGGGCCCGTCAACATGACCTTCGGGTACGGCCAGCACCGCTGCCTCGGCTCGCACCTGGCCCTGATGGAGCTGCAGGTCGCCATCGGCACCCTGCTGCGCCGCTTCCCCGGCCTGCGGCTGGCCGTCGAGCCGTCCGAACTCGACTGGAACTCCGGCTCGATCTGGCGCTTCCCGCGCACCCTGCCGGTGGCCTGGTAGCCGACTCCCCGCCTGCCGCCGCCACCCGTCACCACCACCCGCCGCCGCCCCCGGCCGCCGCGGCGTCCGCACCGCTCCACGCATCCACCATGCCTGCCACCAGGCCCCCAGGGGAGACCCGTACCCATGGCAACACTCTGCCGCCCCGCCATCGCCGTACCCGAGCACGTCATCACCCTCGACGAGACCCTCGCCCTGGCCCGCACCCTGCACGCCGGCCACCCCCGACTCGGCCTGGCACTACGGCTGATCGAGAACACCGGGGTGCGCACCCGGCACCTGGTCCAGCCGATCGAGCGGACCCTCGCCCACCCGGGCTTCACCGTCCGCAACGAGGTGTACGAGCGCGAGGCCAAGCGGCGCGTCCCCGAGGTGGTCGAACGCGCCCTCGCCCACGGCGAGTTGACCGCCCGGGACATCGACCTGATCGTCTACGTGTCCTGCACCGGCTTCATGATGCCGTCGATGACCGCCTGGCTGATCAACACCATGGGCTTCCGCTCCGACACCCGCCAGGTGCCGATCGCCCAGCTCGGCTGCGCGGCCGGCGGCGCCGCCGTCAACCGGGCGCACGACTTCTGCCGCGCCTACCCGGGCGCCAACGTGCTGATCGTCGCCTGCGAGTTCTGCTCGCTCTGCTACCAGCCGACCGACCTCGACGTCGGCTCGCTGCTCTCCAACGGGCTGTTCGGCGACGCGGTCGCCGCCGTGGTGATGCGCGGGAACGGCGGGCACGGCGTCCAGGTCGAGCGCAACGGCTCGCACCTCGTCCCGCACACCGAGGACTGGATCTCGTACGGGGTGAAGGACACCGGCTTCCACTTCCAGCTGGACCGGCGGGTGCCCGGCACCATGGAGCTGCTCGCGCCCGCGCTGCGCGGCCTGGCCGGGGAGCACGGCTGGGACGTCTCCGGGCTCGGCTTCTACATCGTGCACGCGGGCGGCCCGCGCATCCTGGACGACCTGTGCCGCTTCCTCAACCTGGAGCCGGCCACCTTCCGCTACAGCCGGGCGACGCTCACCGAGCGCGGCAACATCGCCAGCGCCGTCGTCTTCGACGCCCTGGCCCGGCTGTTCGCCGACGGCGGCGTGCCCGAGGGCACCACCGGGCTGATCGCGGGCTTCGGACCGGGCATCACCGCCGAGATCTCGCTGGGCAGTTGGGTCGGCGCACCGGCCGAAGGGGCGCGTCCGCGCCGGCCGCGCGCCATCTCCACCTCCGACATCGCGCTCGTCCATCCGACCGTCCCCCGCCGTTTCCCGACCGGCACTACGATCTCCTGATGACCGATACCACGGAGCGCACCGACACCTCTGCCAGATCAGCCGAACTCGCCGCCCTGTTCCCGGCGTTGCACGCGCCGCAGTACTGGAGCTGGGGCCGCTTCGACGCGCAGTTCTCCACCGAGCCGCCGCCGGACGCCCTGGTCACCAACATCCACCTGGTCGGCTTCGCGGACGGTCAGGTCGTGCTCTGCCGGGACGACCGGGACCACTGGTTCCTGCCCGGCGGCACCCGGGAGCAGGACGAGGGCATCGTCGACTGCCTGGCCCGGGAGCTGCGCGAGGAGGCGGGCGCCCGGCTGCTCGGCGAGCCGCACTGGCTGGGCGCGCACCGCTGCCGCACCGAGGACCCGGTGCCGTACCGGCCGTGGCAGCCGCACCCGGAGAAGGCCTGGCTGTGGGGCTGGGGCGAGGTCGCGCTGGACTCCGCGCCGACCAACCCGGCGGACGGCGAGCAGGTGGTCGAGGTCCGTCCGGTGCCGCCCGCGGAGGCCCAGCGGCTGCTGCTGGCCGGGCACGACGCCTGGTGGGGCGAGCTGGTCGCGCTGGCGGTGGAGCTGCGCCGACGGGCCGGGCTGGGCTGAAACCGCTCCCCGCCGGGATATTCCCACTGGGACGGAAGACCACCGGAACAGCCGAACAGCAGCAGGCCATGTCCGTTTTGCGGTGATATGACTCGGCCATGGACACCAAACTGCTGGCCGTGGACTACCCGGCACTCCACATCTTCTGGACGATGCTGGAGCTGTTCCTCTGGATCCTCTGGTTCTTCCTGCTGTTCAAGATCATCACGGACATCTTCCGCAGCCACGACCTCGGCGGCTGGGCCAAGGCCGGCTGGCTGGTCCTGGTGATCATCCTGCCGCTGATCGGCGTCCTCGCCTACCTGATCGCCCGCGGGCAGTCGATGGGCAAGCGGGACGTCGAACAGGCGGAGCGGTCCGAGGCCGCGTTCAAGTCCTACATCCGGGACGCCGCCGGAACGGCACCGGCGGGCGGCGGAGGCGGTGGCGGCAGCCACGTCGACGACCTGGCGAAACTGGCGGACCTGAAGGAGAAGGGCGCCATCTCCGACGAGGAGTACCAGAAGGCCAAGGACAAGCTCCTGGCCTGACCCGCACGGACGGCCGGGGCCGGTGGACGCACCGTGACGTCCACCGGCCCCGGCCGCTGCCGCTGTCGGGTTCCGGGTGCCGGTTCGGCTCCGCTCAGCCGCTCAGCGCCGCCCGGAGCGCCGGTCGCCGCGGCCACCGTCGCCGCCGGTCAGGCCCGCGCGG
>NZ_LFVW01000715.1:0-5451 GCF_001182915.1 Kitasatospora sp. MY 5-36 | reverse complement strand
GGCCGGCCCGGCGGGCGGCGACGGTCGGCGGGAGCAGCAGCGCGGCGAGGCCGCCGGGACGGGTGTGGGCGAGGCAGTGCAGCACCCAGGCGAGTTCGGACTCGCCGCGCGGCGGGACGAGCCCGCCGGGCCAGCGGGTGTCGTACTGCAGCTCGTCGTGGCCCCAGTCGCGCTCGTTGTACGGGGGCTGGCAGAGCACCGCCTCGAAGGTGTCGCCGGGGAAGCCGTCGGCGCGCAGGGCGTCGCCGGCGCGCAGGTCGAGCGGCAGCGGGCCGGGCTCGTCGGCGGGGGTGTGCAGGGCGATCCGGAGCCGGGCGAGGGCGGCGGCGACCGGGTCGGCGTCCTGGCCGTAGCGGCCGGTGGTCGGCGGGTGGGCGAGCAGGACGGAGCCGAGGCCGACGGCCGGGTCGAGCACGGTGGCGGGGACGCCGGCGACGGCGGCGAGCAGCTCGGCGGCCTCCGGCGGGGTGGGGCTGAGCTGGCGGGTGTTGGCCTCGGCGTACCGGGTGAGCAGCTGCTCGTACGCGCCGACCGGGCCGGCCTGGGCGGCGAGTTCGGCGAGCAGCCGGGCAAGGTCCAGCTGGGTGCTGCCGAGCAGGCCGGGGAGGCCGAGGGTGCGGGCGCCGTCCGGGCCGAAGGCGTGCACGGCGGTGCCGGCGACGGCCCGGGGCAGTGCGAGGGCGAGCCGGGTGTCGGGCCGGTCGGCGAGTTCGGCCCACTGTCCGGGCTCGCGGTGCAGCAGCAGGAGCAGGGCGCCCGCCTCGACCAGCGGGGCGGCGGGGTGGCCGGCCGGGTCGCGGAGGGTGTCGACGAGCTGCCAGACCCGCTCCAGCAGCGGGAGTTCGGCGATCTTGCCCTGGGCGCGCAGCCAGGACTCGACCTCGGCGAGCGCGAAGGCCGGGCTGGCGTCGGTGCCGCCGACCGGGCGCGGGAAGTCGGGGTGGCGGCGGCGCCAGTTGCTGACCGCGGCCCGGCCGACGCCGGCCAGCCGGGCGATCTCGGCGGCGGTCACTTCGGGACGGTCCGGCACGGGGGCTCCTTCGGTGGGGGCTGCGACCGCACTGCGGGCGGGGGCTGGGCGCCGGGCCGGGGGTGGGCGGCTCGGGGCTGTGACCGCACAGCATAGCGACGAGCCTCTCGATCCCAGTTCACATGTGAACAGAGCTCTTTTGTGAAATCGCATTGACATGGTTCACGCCCGAGTGGTGTGATCTCTCCGTCGCCACCGAACGGGGGCGGCGCCAGGAAGACCACCGATCACCGGGAGAACACCCATGTCCGCGACCACCCGCCGCCGCACCGCCTCCCTGCTGCTGGGCGCCGCCCTGATCACGCTCACCGCGACGGCGTGCAACTCCACCGGCGGCCCGTCCGTCGCCACCGAGCCCAAGCAGAGCGCCGCCGCGAGCGCGCCCGCCGGCGGCAGCAAGCCGGCCGACGCCCCCAAGGTGGCGCAGGTCGGCGACACCATCCCGCTCAAGGGCAACGACCCGGCCGACACCGCCGAGGTGACGCTGGTGAAGGTGGTCGACAACGCCGAGGCCGACAACGAGTACGTCCACCCGGCCGACGGCAAGCGCTTCGTCGCGGTCCAGTTCCGGATCAAGGCCAGCGGCAAGAAGGCCTACAGCGACGCCCCGGGCAACGGCGCCAAGGTGCTGGACGCCCAGGGCCAGGCCTTCGGCACCACGGTCGCCGACACCAAGGCCGGCCCGAGCTTCCAGGTCCCGGCCACCATCGCCCCCGGCGAGAGCGCCCTCGGCTTCGTCACCTTCGAGGTCCCGAAGGACGTCAAGCTCGACAAGGCCCAGTTCGGCCTGGACAGCGGCTTCGCCCCGCAGACCGGCCAGTGGAAGATCGGCTGACAGCCCTGTTCACAGCCGCAGCCCCGCCCCGCTCAGGCGGACGGACAGGCAGGCGGACAGAAACGGAACGGCGGCCCCGGGCAGAGCCCGAGACCGCCGTGGACCACCCGAGGGGCGGACGCTACTTCTTCGCCCCCGCCAGGTCGTCGAACATCGCCGACAGGAACTCGCTGCACCAGCCCAGCAGCTCCCGCCCGACCAGCGGCTTGCCGCCGATCCGCCCGGTGCTCGGGCGCGGCACCAGCAGCTGCTGGGCCGCCGCCTTCACCTGGCTGCGCGGGTAGAGCCGGTTCAGCCGCAGCTGCTGGGACTCCCGCAGCTCCACCGGCCCGAAGCGCACGTTGGAGCCCTGGAGGGTGATGTCCGAGATCCCGCACCGGCGGGCGTACAGCCGCAGCGCCGCGACCAGCAGCAGGTTCTCCACCGGCTCGGGCAGCTTGCCGTAGCGGTCCACCAGCTCGTCCCGGACCTGCTGGATGTCCTCCTCCGAGTTGACCGCGGCGATCGAGCGGTACGCCTGCAGCCGCAGCCGCTCGCCGGGCGCGTAGTCGTGCGGCACGTGGGCGTCGACCGGCAGCTCGATCTTCACCTCCAGCGGCTCCTCCTCCGCCTCCCCGCCGCCGGCCAGCGACTCGCGGAACTCCGCCACCGCCTCGCCGACCATCCGCATGTAGAGGTCGAAGCCGACGCCCGCGATGTGCCCGGACTGCTCGCCGCCGAGCAGGTTGCCCGCGCCGCGGATCTCCAGGTCCTTCATCGCGACGTACATGCCCGCGCCCATCTCGGTGTGCTGGGCGATGGTGGCCAGCCGCTCGTGCGCGGTCTCGGTGAGCGGCTTCTCCGGCGGGTACAGCATGTACGCGTAGCCGCGCTCGCGGCCTCGGCCGACCCGGCCGCGCAGCTGGTGCAGCTGGGAGAGGCCGAAGGTGTCGCCGCGCTCCACGATCAGGGTGTTGGCGTTGGAGATGTCGATGCCGGACTCCACGATCGTGGTCGACACCAGGACGTCGAACTCCTTCTCCCAGAAGTCGACGACGACCTTCTCCAGCTGGGTCTCCCCCATCTGGCCGTGCGCGGTGGCGATCCGCGCCTCGGGCACCAGGTCCTTCAGCCGGGCGGCCGCCTTGTCGATCGACTCCACCCGGTTGTGGATGTAGAACACCTGGCCCTCGCGCAGGAGTTCACGCCGGATCGCGGCCGAGATCTGCTTCTCGTCGTACGGCCCGACGAAGGTCAGCACCGGGTGCCGCTCCTCCGGCGGGGTGGTGATGGTGGACATCTCGCGGATGCCGGTGACCGCCATCTCCAGGGTGCGCGGGATCGGGGTCGCGGACATGGTGAGCACGTCCACGTTGGCGCGCAGCTTCTTCAGCTGCTCCTTGTGCTCGACGCCGAAGCGCTGCTCCTCGTCGACGATGACCAGGCCGAGGTCCTTGAACCTGGTCTCGGAGGAGAACAGCCGGTGGGTGCCGATGACGACGTCCACCGAGCCCTCGAACAGCCCCTCCAGGACGGCCTTGGCCTCGCTGTCGGTCTGGAAGCGGGACAGCGCCTTCACCGTCACCGGGAAGTTGGCGTAGCGCTCGGCGAAGGTCGAGAAGTGCTGCTGCACCAGCAGCGTGGTCGGCACCAGCACCGCCACCTGCTTGCCGTCCTGCACGGCCTTGAACGCGGCCCGCACCGCGATCTCGGTCTTGCCGTAGCCGACGTCGCCGCAGATCAGCCGGTCCATCGGGACGGACTTCTCCATGTCGGACTTGACCTCGGCGATGGTGGTCAGCTGGTCGGGCGTCTCCGCGTACGGGAAGGCGTCCTCCAGCTCGCGCTGCCACGGGGTGTCCGGGCCGAAGGTGTGGCCGGGGGCGGCCATCCGGGCCGAGTACAGCTTGATCAGGTCGGCGGCGATCTCCTTGACCGCCTTCTTGGCCCGCTGCTTGGTCTTCGCCCAGTCCGCGCCGCCGAGCCGGTGCAGCGTCGGGGCCTCGCCGCCGACGTACTTGGTGACCTGGTCGAGCTGGTCGGTCGGCACGAACAGCCGGTCGCCGGGGTGGCCGCGCTTGGCCGGGGCGTACTCCAGCACCAGGTACTCGCGGGTGGCGCCCTGGACGGTGCGCTGCACCATCTCGACGTACTTGCCGACGCCGTGCGCCTCGTGGACGACGTAGTCGCCGGCCACCAGCGCCAGCGGGTCGATCGCGTTGCGGCGGCGCGAGGGCATCCGGCGCATGTCCTTGGTGGAGGACTTCTGGCCGGACAGGTCGGTCTCGGTGATGACCGTGAGCTTCAGGTCCTCGTCGACGAAGCCGTGCTCGATCGAGCCGCAGGAGACGTGGACGACGTCCCGGGTGGGCGCCTCGGCGAGGTCGGCGACGAGGCGGGCCGGGATGCCCTCGTTGCCCAGCACCTCGGCGAGCCGGGAGGCCGGGCCGTGGCCCTCGGTCACCATGACGACCCGCCAGTCGGCGGCCAGCCGCTCCTTGGCGTCGGCGATCGCCCGAGCGGTGTCGCCCCGGTAGGCCTCGACGGCGTGCATGCCGAGGGTCAGCGTGTTGGCGTCGAACTCCAGGATGCCGTCGACGGTCGACTCGCTGGTCGCGAACGGGCTGACCGACCACCAGGGCAGCCCGATCTCGGCGGCGTGCTCGCGCACCTCGGCGAGCGAGCGCAGCGAGGCGGCGGAGACGTCGATGGCCTCCAGGTCGATCGGCCGGTCCCCGCCCGCCGCGGCCGCGACCCAGGACGCGTGCAGGAACTCCTGGCTGGTCGCGACCAGGTCGGCGGCCCGGGTGCGGACCCGCTCCGGGTCGCAGACCACCGTGACGGAGCCGAGCGGCAGCACGTCCAGCAGCAGCTCCATGTCGTCCACCAGCACCGGCGCCAGCGACTCCATGCCCTCGACCGCGATCCCCTCGGCGATCCGGTCGAGGATCTCGGCCAGCCCGGGGTGCTCGGCGGCCAGCTCGGCGGCCCGGGCCCGCACCTCGTCGGTGAGCAGCAGCTCCCGGCAGGGCGGCGCCCACAGGCCGTGCTCGGCGATCTCCAGCGAGCGCTGGTCGGCGACCTTGAAGTACCGGACCTCCTCGACCTCGTCGCCCCAGAACTCCACCCGCAGCGGGTGCTCCTCGGTCGGCGGGAAGACGTCCAGGATGCCGCCGCGGACGGCGAACTCGCCGCGCTTCTCGACCAGTTCGACGCGCGCGTAGGCGGCAGCGGAGAGCCGGCGGGCCACCTCCTCCAGGTCGTACGACTCACCGCGCCGGACGGCCACCGGCTCCAGCTCGGCCAGCCCCTTGACCTGCGGCTGGAGCACCGAGCGGACCGGGGCGACGATCACCTGGACCGGCCCGGCCGCCGGATCGTCCGCCCGCGGGTGCACGATCCGGCGCAGCACGGCCAGCCGGCGCCCGACGGTGTCCGAGCGGGGCGACAGCCGTTCGTGCGGCAGGGTCTCCCAGGCCGGGAACTCGGCGACGGCGTCGGCGGGCAGCAGCGAGCGCAGCGAGGCCGCGAGGTCCTCGGCCTCCCGGCCGGTCGCGGTGACGGCCAGCACCGGACGGCCCCGTTCCCCGGCGGCCTGCCCGGCGAG
>NZ_LFVW01000714.1:0-5465 GCF_001182915.1 Kitasatospora sp. MY 5-36 | reverse complement strand
CGGCCGTGGGCGCGGACACCGCCCCCGCCCCCGCGCCCGCGCAGGCCGCCGCCGAGCAGGTGCAGGCGTACCCGCAGGCCGCCGCCGGTCCGGCCCGGGCCCCGCAGAAGAAGGGCTGGTGGAGCTCCTTCCTGGACGTCTTCCGGGTCTGAGGCGTCCCGGGCTCCGGGCTCCCCGGCCTGGCCCGCCGTCGTGGGCCGTCCGGCCACCGGCCGTTCGGTCACCGGCCGTTCGGTCACCGGCTGTTCGGTCACGGGCCGTCCGGTCACGGGCCGTTCGGGTACCAGCCGTTCGGTCACCGGACGTTCGGTCACCGCGAGGTGAACGGCGTGCGACGACGGTGCAGTACGTGACGGGGGCAACACGGATCGACGCTTGAGCGCGCTGGTGCTGGGTAGTACGCCGCCGTACTGCCCGCCCGCGTGTTGAAGGAGCCCGTGTGACCGCCATGTTGGAAGCCCGCCCCGCGGAGTCGGAGCACCCTGACGGCAGGGTCGACCGCCGTGCCGCCGTCCCGCTGCTGCGGAGGCTGCGGTCGGCCGAGGGGCTCGCCGATCCGAGCCCGGTCTACGACGGGCTGCGGGCGCTCGGGGACCTCGTCCCGGCGCCCTGGGGCGGCTACCTGGTCACCGGTTACGAGGCCTGCGACCAGGTCCTGCGCGGCAGGACCTGGCTCGTCCCCGACTTCGCCTGGCAGGAGCGGCAGACCGGGACGGAGCGCTGGGAGGCCGTCGCCACCCAGGAGATGAGCCGCACCCTCTCCCGCCTCAACGCCCCCGAGCACACCCGGCAGCGGCGCAGCCTCGGCAGCCTCTTCGACCGCAACACCCTCCGGGACATGACGCCGCGGATCGAGGCCGACGCCACCGAACTGCTCGACCGCCTGGCCGAGCGAATACAGGCGGACGGCGAGGCGGACTTCGCCTCCGTGGTCAGCGAGCAGCTGCCGATCGGCACCATCGGGCGCTGGCTGGACATCCCCCGCGCGGACTACCCGCACATCCTGACGATGACCCACAACCAGGTGCACGCCCAGGAACTGCTGCCCACCAAGAGCCAGCTGGCGGTCTCCGAGCAGGCCACCATGGACCTTCGCGAGTACTTCACCCGGCTCGTCCGGGAGCGCCGCGACAACGACGGCGACGACGTGATCGCCGGCTGGATCCGCACCTGGGACGCGCTGGAGTCCGACCCCGAGGCCACCGACCGGATGGTCTACCAGCTCACCATGTTCGTCACCATCGCCTCGCTGGAGACCACGGCGACGCTGCTCTCCTCGCTGGTGTGGCAGCTGCTGCGGTCGCCCGGGACGTGGGAGTGGCTGCGGGAGCGGCCCGAGCACATCGACGAGGCGATCGACGAGGCGCTGCGCTACGACCCGCCGATCCGCGTCAACAGCCGCGTCGCGGGCGAGGACACCGTGCTGGCCGGAACGTTCCTCCCCAAGGACACCATGGTCCACGTGATGTACGGCGCGGCCAACCGCGACCCGCGCCGCAACCCGGACCCGCACGCCTTCGACCCGCTCCGCCGGGGCACCCACCTCACCTTCGGCGGCGGCGCCCACTACTGCCTCGGCGCGGGCCTGGCCCGGCTGGAGGCGCGGGCCCTGATCGGCCAACTGCTGGAGCGCTTCCCGACGCTGCGGGCGGTGAGCCCGCCGGAGCACGCGCCCCGGATGGTCTTCCACCGGGTGACGTCCCTGAGAGTGTCCGCATGAACGTCTCCCCGCAGGCTCCCCAGTACCCCCCGTACGCGATGCAGCCGCCGCCGTACGTCCCGCACCCCTCGACGACGACCGGCTGGTACCCGCCGGCCCCCCAGTCCGCGCCGGTCCCGCAGTCCCCGCCGGTCCCCGAAGGTGCTCCCGCTCCCGAAGGCGCTTCCGCTTCCGAAGCCGCGGTGGTCCCCGAACCCGCGCCCGCCCGTACGGTCCGTTCCGAGCTCCGGGGCGCGGTGCTCCACGTCGAGCTGGACAGCCCGGGGACGGGGAACGCCGTCACCTCGGCCATGCTGGACGAACTCCTCGCCCTCCTCGCCGTCCCCGACCCGGCCGTGCGGGTGATCGTGCTCTCCGCGGCCGGCCGCGACTTCTGCCTCGGCGGCGACCGCGACGAACTCCTCGCGGGCCTGGACGAGGACCCGACCGGCGGCCGCATACGGGCCTACGGGGACAAGGCCCGCCGGGTCTGCGACGCCCTCGTCAACAGCCCCGCCGTCACCATCGCCCGGGTCCAGGGCCGGGCGACCGGTGCCGGCTTCGCCCTGGCGCTCGCCTGCGACCTGCGGGCCGGCGCCGACAACGCCGTCTTCCGGCTGCCCGAACTGGCCCTGGGCCTGCCCGTCGCCTGGGGCGGCCTGCTGCCCCGGCTGCTGCACGAGGTCGGCGCGGCCCGGGTCCGCGAGATCATCCTCACCGGCCGCCCGGTCGGCGCGGTGGAGGCGCGGGAGCTCGCCATCCTGCAGCGCGTCGTCCCCGAGCAGGAGCTGGACGAGGCGGTGGCCGAGTGGGCCCGCCCCATCACGCGCCGCTCCGAGGCCGCCCTGCGGGTCACCAAGACGCTGCTCGCCTCCCACGCGTCGGCCACCCGGCTGGCCGACGCCGCCGTGCTGGACTCCGAGCTGATGGCCTCCGTCCTGGCCGCCGCCCACTACACCCGGAGCCTGGCCGACCGGGGGCCGGCCTCCTGACCGGTGCGTGCGCGAAGGGGCCCGCGTCCTCGGACCCGGGCCCCTTCCACGCGTGGGGGAGCCGGTTGTCGATCGTGCCCGCACGTTCGCTACCGTGTGCGGTCGACGAAGGAGAGATGATCATGGTGGGGACGACGCGCGGCGGGCGCGTGGCCGGGGCCGTACTGACGACGGCGCTGGTCATGGCCGGAGCGGCGGCCTGCGGGGGAGACGGGGGCGGCGCTGCCGAGGCGGCGGCCGGTACACCGCCGCAGCCGTTCGGCGCCGCCGGCTACCGCGGGCTCCAGCTCTCGATGACCAAGGAGGAGGCGCTCACCTCCGGAGCCCTGGAGCCGTCTCCGGTCTCGCTGCTCAACGGCTGCACCGACTACGCGTACAAGGGCGGCCCGGCGCCGGACCCGGTCCGGATGGCGGCCGAGGCGGAGGTCCGTACGAAGGCCGACAAGGCCCTGGCCAGGATCGACGAGATCAAGGCGGCCAGGAAGCCGCTCACGCCCCCGCCGTCCGGGGCCTCGTCGAAGGAACTGCAGGAGTACCTCGCGGGCCTTCGGGAGCAGCTCGACCAGACCGAGGCGGGGCGGCGGGAGATGGCCGTGCTCTACAAGGACCTGGACCTCCTCGGGCCCGCCCGCAAGAACCGGGACCAGGCCTTCCTGACCACCGGCCGGGTCAACTTCGGCACCGAGGGCCTGCGCCAGCTGGTCGCCCCGGCGGGCGCCCGCACCGCCGAGGGCATCGGCGCCGGCTCGACGGAGGAGGAGCTCAAGCGCGCCTACGAGGGCAGGGACCTCAAGCCGATCAAGGAGGGCGGTTACGAGCTCCCGTCCGAGAGCGGCAGCGGCGGCCCGGACTGGTTCTACGAGTTCACCATGGCCGACGGCAAGGTCGCCGGGCTCGCCCTGGTGAAGCACAACACCTACTGCGCCTGAGAAACCGGTTGTGGATCGTGGCCGCACCCTCGGTACGGTGACCCTCGAAAGATCATGTGGGGGTTTGTGACATGGGGAAGAACCGGGCCACGGTCCGCGCGGTGGGCGTGGGCATCTCGGTAGTACTGCTGGCCGCCTCGGCGGCGGCCTGCTCGTCCGACGACAAGAAGGACTCGGCGAAGGCCGGGGGCGCCGCCGCGGCACCCTCGGCGGCGCCCACGACGAAGGGCCCGGAGGCCTTCGCGGCGGCCGGGTACCAGGGGATCAAGCCGGGCATGGCCAAGGACGCCGGGCTGGCCACCGGCGCCCTGGAGGCGTCACCGGTCTCGCTGCTCGGCGGCTGCACGGACTTCGTCTACAAGGGCGGACCGGCGCCGGACCAGGCCCGGATGGCCGCCGAGGCGGCGACCGAGGCCCGCTACAAGGACCTCAGCGCCAAGGCCGACGCGGCCAGTGGGAAGGCGCCCGCCCCGGCGGGCACCCTGCCGCCGAACGCCTCCGCCAAGGACGCGGCGGCCGCCGCCGCGGGCTCGGCCGCCGGGGCCAAGGACTCGGCCACCGCCGCCAAGCTGATCGCCGACTCGACGATGGCCCTGGTCGACCTGAGGGTGGCGCAGGAGGCCAAGGACAAGGCGTACCTGACCACCGGCCGGGTCTCCTTCGCGGAGGCGGGCCTGCGCGAGCTGGCCGCCCCGGCGGAGGCGAGGACGGCCGAGGGCATCGGCGCCGGCTCCACCCTGGAGGCGCTCCAGCAGGCGTACGGCGCCAAGGGCCTCCAGCAGGACAAGAGCGGCAGGTACGTGCTGCCGGTCGAGGGGCAGCCGGGCTGGCAGTACGAGTTCACGGTGGACGCCGGGAAGGTCGCCGGGATGGCCGCGGTGAACCGCGACATCAAGTGCGCCTGACCGTCTGATCGTCCGACCGGTCGACGAGGGCCCCGCCGAACCGTCCGGTTCGGCGGGGCCCTCTGCCGTGCTCCGGCGGGAACCCGGCGGTGCGTGCGGACAGGTGGGGGTGTGGAACTGTCACAGCGGGCGCGATTGAGGAGCGGCGACCAGTGGGCGTTCGGGGAGCTGTTCGATGAGGCGGCGGACGATCTGTACCGGTACGCGGTACGGGTGGTGGGGGACCGGGCCGCGGCGGAGGACGTCGTCCAGCTGACGTTCCTCGAAGCGTGGCGCCTGCGCGGCAGGCTGCGGGAGGACGACGGGCCGGTGCGGCCCTGGCTGTTCGGGATAGCCGCCCAGGTCCTGCGCAACACCACCCGGGCGGCCCGGCGGCACCGGGCGGCGCTGGCGCGGCTGCCCGAGCGGGGCGTCCTGCCGGACTTCGCCGAGGAGTTGGCCGGGCGGCTCGACGACGACGCCCGGCTCGCCGCCGTCCGGCGGGCACTGGGCGGGCTGCGGAAGGCGGAGCGCGAGGTGTTCGGCCTCTGCGTCCTGGCGGGCCTGGACTACGTGAGCGCGGCCGAGGCACTCGGGGTGCCGATCGGCACGGTGCGCTCCCGGCTCTCGCGCGCCCGCACCGAGCTGCGCGCGCTGGTGGACGAGGAGCTCCGGGGCAGGCGGGAACCCGCTCCGGACACCGGACAGGTACGGGGTGGCCGCACCGAAGCGGCCAGGTCGACGACACCGGGGAGGACCCGATGAGTCCGATGAATCCGATGAACGAGGACGAACTGCTGCCACCGCCCACGGGGCCGGGGCTCCCCGCCGACCGCCGGCGGCAGCTGCGGGGGCACCTGATGAGCGAGTTCGCACGCGGGCCGGCGGCCGCGCCCCGGCGGAAGCGGCTCGGCTGGGTGGCCCTGCCCGCGCTGGCGGGCGGCCTGGCGCTGTCCCTGGT
>NZ_LFVW01000713.1:0-5479 GCF_001182915.1 Kitasatospora sp. MY 5-36 | reverse complement strand
CGGCCCGACACCGGACGGCCCGACCAGCCAGCGCCGACCCTGGCAGTGGCCGAGCCGGGCACCCGGGGCGGCCTGCGCGGACGCCCCGCCCGGCCGTTCCCCGGCGGTCCGGCCGACGCCTCGGGCACCCCCGGTACGCCCGCCGGCGGCAGCCTGCTGGACATGCTCAAGGTCGCCATCGCGATCCTGGACACCGCGGGCCGGGTGGTGCTCTGGAGCCCCGCCGCCGAGGAGCTGCTCGGCTGGCCGAACGAGCTGCTGGTCGGCCGCCGGATCGAGGAGCTGATCCCCGACCGGGAGCAGGTCGCCCGGATCCGGGGCGCGATCCAGGACACCCTGCGACACGGCCGCTGGGCCGGCTACGCCGAGCTGCGCGACCGGGACGGCGCCCCGGTCGCCGTGGACGCCCGGATCTCCCTCCTGGTGGACGGCGACGGCACCCCGTTCCTCCAGGTCAACATGGCCGAGGCGGCCGCCGTCCAGGCCGTCGAACGGGACCTCGCGGTGCGCGACGCGCTGTTCGAGCAGTCCCCGCTGGGCATCGCCATCATGGACACCGGCCTGCGCTACACGGCCGTCAACCGGACCCTCGCCGAGATGAACGGCGTCGCCCCGGACGACCACGTCGGCCGCACCACCGGCGAGACCCTGCCGGAGCGGGCCGCCGACGAGATCACCGCCATCCAGCGCCAGGTGCTGGCCACCGGCGAGCCGGTCATCGACGTCACCCTGGCCTCCCCGGTCACCACCCGGGCCGGCTACCGCTCGATCTCCTACAGCCGGATGACGGACCGCTCCGGCCGGGTGCTCGGCATCTCCGGCACGGTGATGGACGTGACCGAGCGCTACCGGGCGGTCGCCAAGGTCGAGCACGCCCGGCGCCGGCTCTCGCTGCTCAACGAGTTCGGCTCCCGGGTCGGCGACCTGCTGGACGCCTCCCGGATCGCCCAGGAGCTGGCCGGCTCGGTCGTCCCCCGGCTGACCGACCACTCGGCGGTGGTCCTGCTCCAGGCCGTCGCGCACGGTGACGACCTCCCCCGGCACGGCCACGACCGGCGCACCTCGCTGCTCCAGCTCGGCACCGCCTCCGTCCAGGACGGCCCCGAGGTGGACGTGATGCTGCGCCGCGGCGCCCGGATCACCTTCGCCGAGGAGTCGGTCTGCGGCCGGGTGCTGCGCACCGGCGTGCCCGAGCTGCTGTCCGGCGCCGACCAGCTGGACGACGTCACCTACCCCGGAGACCCGAAGATGCAGGCCGCCCGGGACCTGGGCGTGCACTCGATGCTGGTCGTGCCGCTGCGCGCCCGCGGCATCGTGATCGGCCTGCTGCTGGTCAGCCGGGCCGGCTACCGCGAGGGCTTCGACCGGGACGACCTGGCCTTCACCGTCGAACTGGCCGACCGGGCGGGCAGCTCGCTGGACAACGCCCGCCTCTACGCCCGCGAGCGCACCGCCGCGCTCACCCTCCAGCGCACCCTGCTCCCGCAGCAGGTCCCGCAGCCCACCGGCGTCGAGGTCGCCTACCGGTACGTGCCCGGCAGCAGCGGCACCGAGGTCGGCGGCGACTGGTTCGACGTCATCCCGCTGCCCGGCGACCGCACCGCGCTGGTGGTCGGCGACGTGATGGGCCACGGCCTGCGGGCCGCCGCCACGATGGGACGGCTGCGCACCGCCGTCCGGGTGCTGGCCGCCCTCGACCTGCCGCCGGACGTCCTGCTGCGGCACGTCCACGAGCTGGCCGACGACCTCGCCCAGGGCCCGGACGAGGCGCTGCTGGCCACCTGCGTCTACGCGGTCTTCGACCCGGCGACGGCCCGGCTCACCGTCGCGAAGGCCGGGCACATCCCGCCGGTGCTGGTGGTGCCGGGCGAGGACGCCGCGGAGCCGACCCGCACCGGCGGCCCGCTGCCCGGCGGCGCCGGCCGCATCCTCGACCTGCCCTCCGGCGCCCCGCTCGGGGTGGGCGGAGTCCCGTTCGAGTCGGTCGAACTGAAGATCCCCGAGGGCAGCCTGCTGGCGCTGTGCACCGACGGCCTGGTCGAGTCCCGGGACAAGGACCTGGACGTCGGCCTCGGCCGGCTGGTCACCGTGCTCCAGGGGCCGCACGCCTCCATCCAGGCCGCCTGCGAGGCGGTGCTGGACACCATGGAGCAGGGCCGGGAGCCGGACGACGTCGCGCTGCTGCTGGCCCGGCTCGGCCACGGCCAGGCCGGCACCCCGACGGTGGGCTGGACCCTGCCGGCCGAGCCCACCGCCGTCTCCCGGGCCCGCCGGCTGGTCCGCGCCACCCTCGTCGAGTGGGGCGTCGAGGAGCTCACCGACACCGCCGAGCTGCTGGTCAGTGAGCTGGTCACGAACGCCATCCGGTACGCCAGCGCCCCCATCGGGGTGCGGCTGACGCTCGGTGAGACGCTGCTGGTCGAGATCTCCGACCCGCTGCCCGACCCGCCCCGGGAGCGGCACGCGGCCGAGGCCGACGAGGGCGGGCGCGGTCTGGAGCTGGTCCACCGGCTGGCACTGCGCTGGGGCGCCCGGGCCGAGGGCATCGGCAAGGTGGTCTGGTTCGAGCAGGCGCTGCCGGGTAGTGAGCCCGATGGATCGTGAGCGGAACGAACAGCAGGGGAGCGGGGTCGCATATGCCATCGGGCGCTCAGGGGGAGCGCGCGCTCCGGAAGGGGGCGCGAGCGTGGCATTGTGGTTGCGCGGGCGGTAGGACAAAAACCTTCGCCCGATCTGATGTTGTGATGTTGAGGGCGTGTGAACGTACCCCTCGATGATGAATACTCGGTCTTCTCGACATCCGGACGGTCGCGGGTTGGAGGGGTCGGTCCGTTGAACAGCACTCCGGCGCGGAGCGTGTCGCCGAGCAGCAGCGGTCATGCCGCTGTACCCGGGCAGGCCGGTTCCGCGCACCTGTCCGTACCGGACGGCGCGGTCGCCGGGCGCGGCCACCACCCCGTCGCCGAGGACCGCGCCTGGGGCGCCGGCGACCCCGGCTCGATCTACGACTACATCCGGGTCGCCACCTTCGCGATCGGCCCCGACGGGCGGATCAGCCAGTGGAGCGAGCGCGCCGCCGAGTTCTTCGGCATCCCGGCCGCCGAGGCCGTCGGCGCCGACCCGGTCACCACCTTCGTCCCCCGCGAGCTCTGGCAGCGCGGCCGGGCCCGGCTGGAGCGCACCCTGGCGGGCGAGGAGTGGGTCGGCACCACCCCGTACCGGGACGCCGACGGCGGCGAGGGCCTCGCCGAGCTCTACCTGATGCCCGACAGCGCCCTGCCCACCGCGGGCGCCACCTGTCTGGCCGTCGACCTCGGGCGGCTGCGCCGGATCGAGACCGACCTGGCCGCCTCCGAGGCCGTGTTCGGGCAGACGCCCACCGGCTTCGTGCTGTTCGACGACCGGCTGCGGCTGCAGCGGGTCAACGACGCCTTCGCCTCCGGGATGGGACTGGTCCCCACCGACCTGGAGGGCCTCACCCCGCACGACCTCTTCCCGCCGTCCGAGGCGGACCGGCTCACCGCAGCCCTGCGCAAGGTCGCGGCCACCGGCGAGCCCGTCTTCGACCTGCGCTTCCACGGCGCCGTCCCGACCCGCGAGGGCAACCGGCTCTGGGCCGTCTCGCTGTACCGCCTGAACGGCTCCGCCGGGCAGACCATGGGCGTCGCCGGGCAGGTCTCCGACGTCACCAGCCGGCACGTCGCCGAGCGCGAGGCCGACGGGGTGCGCCGCAACCTGGCCCTGCTCAACGAGGCCAGCGCGCACATCGGCTCCACGCTCGACCTGGAGACCACCGCCAAGGAACTGCTGGACGTCGTCGTCCCGCCGTTCTGCGACCTCGCGACCGTCGACCTCTACACCGCGCTGCTCTCCGGCGAGACCGTGCCCAGCGCCGGCCGGCTCGGCGACACCGTGCTCACCGACGGCAGCGGCGAACTGCGCCGGGTCGCCGTCTCCAGCGTCGTCGGCGGCGCCTCCTCGGTGCTCGGCTCGGTCACCGGCCTGCCGATCGCCGAGGCCGGCGGCACCCTCTGCTACCCGCGCCGCTCCCCGCACGCCCGGGCGCTGCGCACCGGCCGCAGCGTCGTCCCCGAGCCCGGGCGCGACCCGCTGCTGCGCTCCACCCTGATCGTCCCGCTGGTCGCCCGCGACCAGGTGCTCGGCCTCGTCCAGCTCTCCCGGGCGATCGGCAGCGAGCCCTTCGACGCCCGCGACGTCGCGATCGCCGAGGAACTGGTCGCCCGCGCCGCCGTCTGCATCGACAACGCCCGGCTCTACCGGCGCGAGCACGAGCGGGCGCTGATCCTCCAGCGCAGCCTGCTGCCCCCGGGCAACCCGGCCGCCAGCGGCCTGGAGATCGCCTGCCGCTACCTGCCCAGCAACAACAACACCGAGGTCGGCGGCGACTGGTTCGACGTCATCCCGCTGCCCGGCAACCGCACCGCGCTGGTCATCGGCGACGTGATGGGCCGCGGACTGCGCGCCGCCGTCGCGATGGGCCAGCTGCGCACCGCCGTCCGCACCCTGGCGATGCTCGACCTCGACCCCGCCGAGGTGCTCGGCGCCCTGGACGAGATCGCCCGCGGCCTCGGCGACGACTCGGTGCCGGCCGGCCCGCCCACCCCGTACGGGCGGCTCACCTCGACGGCCGACGAGGAGGCCCGCGAGGTCTACCTGGCGACCTGCGTCTACGCGGTCTACGACGCCGTCACCCGCCGCTGCGTCTTCGCCAACGCCGGCCACCTGCCGCCCGTCCTGCTCAGCCCCGGCGAGAGCTCCCGGATGCTCGACGTGCCGCCCGGTCTGCCGCTCGGCGTCGGCGGCGAGCCCTTCGAGGAGGTCGAGCTGACCCTCCCGGACGGCGCCGTGCTCGCGCTCTACACCGACGGCCTGGTGGAGAGCCGCAAGCACCAGCTGGACGAGGGCCTGCGGGCCTTCCGCTCCGCGCTCTCCGACGGGGGCAAGGGGCTGGAGGACCTCTGCGACCACGTGCTCGGCGAGCTCAACCCGCACCACGGCGAGGACGACATCGCCCTGCTGATGGCCAAGGTGCACGCCTTCCCCGAGGACGCCGTCGGCAACTGGTTCCTGCCGCCCGAGCCCACCTCGGTGGCCAAGGCCCGCGAGCTGGCGTGCAGCTGGCTGCTCGCCCGGGGGCTGGACGAGCTGGTCGACACCACCGAGCTGCTGGTCAGCGAGCTGGTCACCAACGCGCTCAAGCACGGGCGGGGCGAGATCCGGCTGCGGCTGCTGCGCGAGCGCGGCCTGGTCTGCGAGGTCTGGGACGACGGCTACGCGCAGCCCCGGCAGCGGCGCGCGCAGGAGACCGACGAGGGCGGGCGCGGCCTCCAGCTGGTCAGCCTGCTGGCCGAGCGCTGGGGCAGCCGGCGCACGCCCAAGGGCAAGATCGTCTGGTTCGAGCTCGGGCTGTAACGGCCCGGATCGGTGGGCCGGACGGGTGCAGTCGCCCGGCCGCCCG
>NZ_LFVW01000712.1:0-5490 GCF_001182915.1 Kitasatospora sp. MY 5-36 | reverse complement strand
CACCGGCGGCGCGGCGGCCGGGGTGACCGGGGCCGCCTCCACGACGGCCGGCTGCTCCTGCTCCTGCTCGACGGCCTCGTGCGGCCCGTCGTTCCCGGGCTCCCGGAGCTGCCACCCGGTGGCCGGGCGCAGCGCCATGAGTGCCGGCGGCTGCTGCCCGGCGGGGCGCGGTCGGCGCTGGTTCTCGAAGGTCTGGCCCGGCGTGCCCGCGAAGCGGACGATCCGGCCGTCCTCCAGCGTCACCCGGAGTTCCACCCCGGCGAACCGCCCGGTGACCGTGCCCGTCCGCCCGTCCCCCAGCTCGGCCAGGTGCTCCCGCGCGACCATGCGCGCCGCGTGCCCGCCCTCGGCGGCCGTCCACGCGGTGGGCAGTCCCCCGGGCCTCTCGGCTCCCTCGGCCCGCTCGTCCGCGAGGGCGAGCGCGTGGGCGAGGGCCGGCGCGTCGATGCCCGCCGCCTCCAGGTCCTGGAGGCGGGTACGGGTAGCCGGGCGCTCGCCCGTGCCCGGGGTCACCGGGGTGAGCAGCGGCGGCTCCGGCGCGGGTGCGCCGTGCAGTCCGGCGATCAGCTCCTCGGCCTCCTCCAGCCGCGACCGCAGCTGCCGCACGAAGGCGCTCGGGAAGGACGAGACCGGCGGCATCGCCTCCGGGCCGTCCGCCTCGGGGACGAACCGGAGCCGGATGCGGACCGGCCGGCCGCCGGGCTGAGCCGTGGCCGGGAACAGCTCCGCGGCCTGCTCGTCGGCGAGCCGCTGGAGCCCGGCCCGCTCCTCGGCGGTCAGGTCGCCGTGGTCCCGCACCTGGACGACCAGTTCGGTGTCCGGCAGGCCGGCCCCGCCCGGCCGTACGCGGCGGTAGCCGATGGAGTAGTCGACGTCGTCCCGCACCAGGGGACGCTCCCAGACCGGGACCGCCCCGGCCCCGGTCTCCCGACGGGACCGCTGCCAGTCGGTGGGCCGGTGGACGAGGTGCCGCCCGTCCCGGGTGACGCCCTCGATCCACACGTCGTGGGCCACCCCGACCCAGCGCACGGCGCCGTCCGGCAGCACCTCCTCGAACAACCTTTCCTGGTAGGCCCGGTCGACCCGCTCCAGGACGTCCTCGGACACCCAGGACTCGGGGTAGAAGGTCCGGGCCTCCTGGTTCTCGGGGCGGCGCCACCGGGACGGGAACTCGCTCAGCGGCGCGCCCGGCGCGATCCCCGGGTCCAGGAAGTACACCGGCGCCCGGTAGGTGCCGTTGGCCCGCGGCGGCCGGACCGGCCCGAGGTGCAGGCCGTGGTCCGCCGGGTCCACCGCGAGGGCCCCGCGGAGCCGGGCGCGGTGGTGGAAGCCGGTGAGGGTGTGCCGGTCCCCGTAGCGGTTGAGGTCCTCGACCCGGTGGCCGAAGGGCAGCGTGGCGGGCTCGGGCGCGGGGGCCGTCGCGGTGAGCCCGGACTGGTCCTCGGCGGGGCGGAAGGAGATGAACTCCCCCGACCGGATCCGGCCTTCGATGCGCACGCCGTCGTACTCGCCGACCCAGCGCTGCGCGAGGTCTCCGCGCCCGCTGATCCCGCCGGTGCGGCGGGCGTGCAGGTAGGCCTGCCGCGCCGCGTACACCGCGTCCTCGGCCGTCCAGTGCGCGGGGAACATCGTCCGGTACCGGTCCAGCGCCGCTTCGCCCGCGTCGGCGCGGTACGTGCCGTTGGGGTTCTCCGCGCCGACCCGGGGCAGCCTGCGCCGCCCCGACTCCGCCGGCGGGGTCAGGTACCCGCCCGTCCGGTCCGGCCCGTCGAAGAGCGCGGTCCGCAGCGCGTCCTCGCCGAAGGCGACCCGCACCGGGAACTCCCCGGCCGGCACCGGCCGGAGGTCCGTTCCGAAGACCCGGTCGAGGACCGCGCCCAGCTCGTTCAGGTTGTGCGGCCGGAGCGAGACCGCCGGGTTCGCGACGCCCAGCTCCACCGGGTGCCCGGCGTCGTACCAGACCCGGCCGTAGGTGTCGCTCCCGGGCGCGGTCATCAGACCGAACTCCGGGTGGACGGGCCGCGGGCCGGCCCCTTGGCGCCGGTACTCGTCGGCCAGGCCGAGCAGGTGGCCGACCTCGTGGCCGATCACCCTCGGCGGGGAGTCCACGCCCCAGTGCTGGGCGTGCTCCTGGGAGGTGTAGGAGCGCACCTCGACGACGTGGTGGGCGCTGTCCCGGTCGACGAACCGGATCGCGACCTCCAGCAGGCTGCCGTCGGGCAGCCGCAGCCCCTGGCCGAAGACGTCCCGGACGCCCGCCTCGGCGTTGAGCCGCACCCGGTCGAGGCCCCGCTCGGTCTCGGCGCGGCTGCCCACCAGGCCGTCGTCCTCCAGGTGGACCCGCACTGTCAGGACGGTCCTGGTGTCCCCGTCGGAGTCCACCACCCGCCGGACCTCGTACGACTGGATGAACTGGGCCTGCAGCGAGCGCAGGAACCGGCGGACCGGCGGACGCACCTCCGCCGTGGCCAGCACCCGTACCGGCTCGGCCGGTTCGGTCGCGTCGAAGCGCTGCCCCGGCTCGGCCCAGTAGTCGATGATCTGCCGGTTGCGGACCAGCAGCCTGATCCGGACGTCACCGTACGCGCCGGTGACGATCTCGTCCCCGTTGCGTCCCCTCGCCTCGCCGTTCTGCTGCTCGTACACCCACAGGGCCGCGTGGCGGGTCTGCTCCCGGGTCCATTCCGGGGGCAGCCCGGTGCCGCCCTCCCGCCTGGCCTGCTCGCCGAACACGCGCAGCTGGTCCGGGGTGAGCACCGGGGCCCCGTCGAGCGACGGGACGTCGACCGCGCCGGCGCCCGGCGCGTGGGCGGGCGCCACCAGGCCGCGCTGGTCGGCGGCCGGGCGGAAGGCGGTGACCGTCCCGTCCTCGTCCGACCTGCCCTCGATCCGGACGCCCTCGTACACGCCCTGCCAGAAGATCCCGTCCTCGGTCACCTGGAAGGTCTCGTTGCGGACCGCGTCGACGGCCGCCTGCTCGACGGCGTACCGGGCCTCGGCGGCGGTCCAGTGCTCGGGGAACAGCGTGCGCCGGCCCGCGCCGGTCTCCACCAGCAGGGTGCCGTTGGCGTGACGGCGCACCAGCTCCAGCTGTTCGGCCCCCTCCTCGCCGATGGTCGACGGCAGGTGGCCGCCCCGCGTCCCGACGGCCGGGCCGAGTTCGGCCTCCAGGACGCCGTCGGCGAACTCCGTCCGGGGCGACTCGCCGTCCTCGGTGTCGTGCCCGAGGCGGCCCAGCCGGTCGTCCGCGAGCTCGCCGAGTTCGCGCAGGACGCGGACCGACGGCGCCGGGACGACGTGGGTCGTGCCGCCGCCCGCGTACTCCGTGACGGAGATGCCGAAGGCCCGGCCCAGCTGGTGGACCAGCGCGTCCCGGGAGATCTCCAGGTGCCAGTTCCCGGCGTCCTGGGCGACGCTCCGCTCGTGCAGGAGCACCGTCCGGTGCGGATCGCCGGTGGCGTCCACGAACTCCACCCGCACCAGCAGCGGGGTGCCGTCCGGGAGCCTGGTGCGGTTGTCGAACCGCGCGGCGGCGTCCCGGATCCGCGCGCCCAGCGCGGCGACCCTGGCCCGGGCGTCCTCCCCGGTCAGGCCGGAGCCGTCCAGGTGGACGCGCAGGACGAGGACGGTGACGTCCTCGCCGCCCGGTACGAGCGGGCCGCGCCGGAGCTCGAACGGCTGCGCCGCCGGGTCGTCCGGTACGGCCTCGGCCGAGGCGTGGCCCGGCAGCAGCTCCGTCGCCGGGTCCTGCGCCGGCTGCGGGATCGCGCCGGCGGGCGCGGAGGACGAGGACGACGACGAGGAGGAGGACTCGGGGGCGTGGCGCGGGCCGGTCGGGAAGACCAGGCCCTGGCCGGACGGCTCGGGGACGGCCTTGGTGAACTGGGCCGGGACACTCCGGTCCGGCAGGCCGCGGAAGTCCACGATCCGCCCGTTCTCGGTCCGGACCTCGATCGGGACGCCGTTGAAGCGGCCCTTCACGAGCTCGCGCCGCCGGCCGCGCCAGCCGGCGAGCACCTGGAGCGCCGCGTACCTGCCCTCGCCCGGCGTCCAGCCGGACGGCAGTCCCCGCCCGGCGTTCCCCGCGAGCGCCGGGGCGAAGGCCCCGTCGATCATCCACTGCTGCCCCGCCATCTCGGTGACGGTGGCCGGGCGGGTGCCCGTTCCGGGCTCCGCGGGCTCGGTCAGCTCCGGTTCGACGAGCACCCGCTGTCCGTACCCGGCCTGCGCCCTGGCGGTGGCCGTGGCCGGGCCCGCGCTGCCCGCGACCGTCGCGGAGAACCCGGGCGTCAACGCCCCGGCCACACCGGGCAGGAGCACGTCCAGCCCGGCGCCGTCGGGGAGGGAGTCCGCCCCGGCCACCGCGCCCGGAAGGGCGTCCGCCTCCGTGTCGACGAAGTCGAGGGTCAGCAGGACCGGCGGGTCGCCGGCGGCGCGGTGCTGCCGGACGAAGTCGTCGGCGGCCCGCTGGAGCCGCTTGCGGGCGTCCGCGACCGCCGCGGGCGTGGCGCCCGCCGCGACCCGCAGGTGCACCGGTGCCGAGACCTCGATGCCCAGCTGTCCGTCCACGGTCCGGACGCGGCGGCCGCGCAGGCCGGGCCCGGTGGACCCGTCCGCCGCCGGGGGCGCGTACCACTCGGTGAGCGGCTGCCGGGCGGTCGGACGGTGCGTCAGGTGCCGTCCGTCCCGGGTGATCCCCTCGATCCGCACGCCGTCGGCCTCGCCCACCCAGCGCTCGGCGCCGGAGTCCAGCGGCTCGGAGGTGTGCCGGGCCGCGTACGCCCGCTCCACGGCGGACAGGATGCGCGACGGCGTCCACGCCTTCGGGTAGAGGGTGTGGGTCTCCCCGTCCGCGTGCTGGTGCCACCGCGACGGGAACTTCGCCATCGGGGCGCCGGGGGTGACGGCCGCGTCGAGGAACCAGACGTCGGCCCGGTAGGTGCCGTTGTCGTTCTCCGCGAGCACCGAGCCCACCTTGACGCCGTGCGCCGTGGCGGCCGCCCTCTCCGGCTCGGCGTGGACGCCGGTGAGGGTCTGCCGGTCGCCGTACCGGACGAGGTCCTCGACCCGGGTGCCGAAGGCCCCACCGGTCGGGCGCCACGGCATGTACGCCGGGGTGTCCAGCCCGCTCTGGTCGTCGGAGGGACGGAAGGAGACGAACTCCCCCGCCCGGATCCGGCCCTCGATCCGCACCCCGCCGTACTCGCCGACCCAGTGGTGGGAGTGCAGGCCGGTCGCGGTGACCCGGCCGGTGCGCAGGGCGTGCTGGTACGCCTGCTCGGCGGCGTACACCGCGTCGTCCGCCGTCCAGTGCTCGGGGAACACCGTCCGGTTCCGGCGCGGGCCGGGCAGGTCGCCGGCCAGGGCGCCGACCTGCGTGGCCGCCGCGTCGGCGGGCCCGCCGACCACCTTGAACGTCCCGTTGCGCTCCTGCGACCCCGGCACCCGCTCCGGCCGGGGGCGCGTCGACCCCCGCGGCGGCACCAGGTG
>NZ_LFVW01000711.1:0-5524 GCF_001182915.1 Kitasatospora sp. MY 5-36 | reverse complement strand
TGTGGGAGAGTAGGACGCCGCCGAACAATTATTCCGAAAAGCCCCTTCCCATCCGGGAAGGGGCTTTTTGCGTTACCCTCTGCCAATGCAGAACCTGACCCTGACCTGGCAGTCCGCCGGGGCCGTCTCCGTCGGCCTCTACGCGGGCGCGTACGCCGCGGCGAAGGGCCGGAAGCCGGCGCTGTCCGCGCTGTTGCGGGAGGCCGGCACGCTGCTGGCGCTGTTCGCCCTCTGGCAGCTGGTCGGGCACCTCTCGGTGATGAGTACGGACCACGCGCTGGACCGCGCGAGCTGGATCCACCACACCGAGCAGGTGATCGGACTGCCGGACGAGGCCTCCTGGCAGAAGGCGGTCACGCCGTACCCGGTGCTGGTGAGGCTGGCGAACTACTACTACGCGGCCATGCACTTCGCCGTGATGCTCGGCGTCCTGCTCTGGGTGTTCGTGCGGCACCGCGAGCGCTACGCGTGGGTGCGCAACACGGTGGTGATCACGACCGCGGTCTGTCTGCTGGTGCAGTTCATCCCGGTGGCGCCGCCGCGGATGCTCCCGGAGAGCGGCTTCGTCGACGTGGCCGCCCAGTACGGGCAGTCGGTGTACGGCGGCGCGGTCGGCGGTGTGCTGGTGGCCGACCAGCTGTCGGCGATGCCCTCGGTGCACGTCGCCTGGTGCGTGCTGGCGGCGGTCGCGGTGATCCGGGTGTCGCGCAGTTCGCTGCGATGGGTGATGGTGCTGCACCCGGTGCTGACGGTGGCCGTGGTCGTGGTGACGGCCAACCACTTCTGGCTGGACGGCATCGTGGCGGTGGCGATCCTGCTCCTGGCCTACGCCGTGCTGGCGGTGGCGGCACGGCGCCGGGGCCGGGCCTCCGCCGGGACGGAGGTCCGGCCCCTCAGCGCCGCCGAGGAGCGGCTGGAGCAGGTGGGCTGAACCGACGGTCACTTGACCGGCAGGGCGAGCTTTCCCCAGGAGCCGTTGCTCAGTGCGGAGGTGGCCCGGTACCAGGCGGCGAGCCCGGAGGCGGCCGCGATCCAGCCGCCGGTCTTGGCCAGGCCGCCGTAGCCGCCGAAGCTGGCGACGGCGGAGAGCACCAGGGAGACCGTCAGCAGGCCGTAGACGGCGCGGCCGAGCAGGCCGGCGCCCCAGCTCGCGGCGGTCAGGGTGAGGCCGAGCAGGGCCCACAGCAGCAGGAAGAGGCCGGCGGCGTTCTTGCCGGCTCCGCCGGCCGCGGACCAGGCCGCCCAGAAGGCGCCGAGGCTGGTGAAGGCGGTTCCGGTGAAGCCCTCGCCGCCGCGGAGCTGCCAGAGGCCCGCGATGAAGAGGGTGACGCCGCCGAGGAGGAGGGCGAGGTCGGCCGCGTTCCCGACTCCGGCGCCGTGCAGGACGCCGGTGGAGAGCAGGCCGTAGGCGAGCAGTGTGAGACCGAGCGCGAGGTAGCCGAGGTTACCCGCGTCGGCTCCGGTGGAGCGGGCGTTCGTTGCCCCGGTAGCTTCGTTGCTCACCGGAGGCTCCTTTCACTCTGGGCGCGCGCAGGGCGCAGCGACGCTGTGGTGTCGTCCGGATGAGTGCAGAGAGGTGGAGAGAAGGAGTGGGGATGAGGGCCGCGCGCGACCGCGCCGAGGGCGCACGGCTGTGAGCGTGCGCGGCTGCGGTCGAAGGTGATGGGCCGGCGGACGTGGTGGGCCGGCGGAGAGCCGCCGGTCACGTCCCGGCCGGGGGATTCCCCGGTGGGATCGGTCTACCCGGCCGAACGCGCTTGTACCATTGTGAATATAACAATTTGTGACTGCGTCAGCGGATGACCGCTCACACCTGACGCCGGGTGGGCACCCGCAGGGTCAGGATCGCCATGTCGTCGGACGGCGGCTCCGGGGCGAAGCGCTCGACCGCGCGCTGCACCCGAGCCGCGACCGCTCCGGCCGTCAGCCCGGTACAGCCGGTGAGCACCTCGGCGAGGCCGTCGTCGCCCAGCATCCGCCGGCCCTCGCGGCGTTCGGTGACCCCGTCGGTGACGCAGAGCAGGACCTCGCCGGGCGCGAGCACCAGGCGCTCGGCGGTGAGGTCGAGGTCGTCCATGACGCCGAGCAGCGGCTGCGGGGTGGCGGCGCGGTCGACCTGGCCGTCGGTGCGCAGTCGCAGCGGCAGCGGATGGCCGGCGCAGACCAGGGAGAGCTCGGTGCTGCCGTCCGGAAGGGGCGTCAGCTCGCCGTAGAGCAGGGTGAGGAAGCGGCTGCGCGAACCCTCGTCCAGGATGGCCGCGTTGAGCCGGCGCAGCACCTGCGGGGCGTCCAGGCCCTCGCGGGCGAGCAGCCGCAGTGAGTGCCGGGCCAGGCCGGTGACCGAGGCGGCCTCGGGGCCGGTGCCGCAGACGTCGCCGATGGCGAAGCCGTAGGTGCCCTCGCGGATGGTGAACAGGTCGTAGAAGTCGCCGCCGACCTCGTTGCCCTCGCCGGCCGCCTGGTAGTAGACGTCCACCTCGACGCCGGGGATCTCCGGCAGGTCCGGCGGGAGCAGGCTGCGCTGGAGGGCCTGGCTGGTGGCGGTGCGCTCGGAGTAGAGGCGGGAGTTGTCCAGGGCGAGGGCGGCCCGGCGGGAGAGGTCCTCGGCGAGTTCGAGGATCTCCTGGCGGAACCGGACGCCGGCCGGGACGCCGAGCACCAGCAGGCCGATGACGCGGTTGCGGGCGGTCAGCGCGAGGACGACGGTCTCGCCGAGCAGGCCGGCCAGGTCAGGGCCGTCGGTGAGGCCGCCGGCCTCGGCGGTCTCGGCGGGGGCCGTCCAGAACCGGACGCCGTGCGAGGGGCCGGCCTCCGGGACGGGGGTCTTGTCGAGCAGGGCGCGCAGCGGGTCGATGCGGTCCTCGTCCTCGTGCAGGACGAAGGCGAGCCGGGCCGGGGAGGAGTGGTCGGCGGTGGTGTAGACGGCGCACCAGGAGGCGAGGGTGGGGACGGCCATCTGGGCCATCAGCGCGAGGGTCTGCTCGTGTTCGAGGGTGCCGGCCAGCAGGTCGGAGGCCTCGACCAGGAAGGAGAGCGAGCCGCGGCGCAGCTGTTCGAGCTCGGTCAGCCGGGTGCTCTCGACGGCGAGGGCGACCCGGTCGGCGGCGAACTGGAGGCGCAGCGCGTCCTCGTTGTCGTAGCGGCCGGGCACGGCGGCGGCGATGCCGAGCGAGCCGATCAGCCGGCCCTCGACCTTGAGCGGGACGGTGATCAGGGAGCGCATGCCGCTGTCGGAGAGCAACGGCAGGCCGGTGGGCCGGGTGGCGAGGTCCTCGTGGACGGAGGGCAGCCGGGCGGAGTCGTAGCGGTTGCCGGTGCCGACCGGGAAGCGGGCGTGTCGGCGGTGCCCGGAGGTGAGTCCGGTGGCGGCGCGGACCTCGAACTCGGCCTCGTCGTCGGTGGTGAGCAGCAGGTACGCGGCGTCGCCGTCGAGCAGGTCGCGGGCGCGTTCGACGGTGCGCTGCAGCAGGGTGTCGAGGTCGTCGGTGGCGACCGGGCCGGCCAGCAGGTCGAGCCGGGGGCCGGCCGGGTCGGGGCGCTCGCCGGGCAGGGCGCGGGCGGGGGAGCGCAGCACCGCGCGGTCGGGTTCGAGGACGAGCAGGCAGAGGGTGGAGGGGACGCCCTCGGTGTCGCGCAGCCGGACCTGGACGCCGTACACCTCGACCTCGCGGCCGTCCTGGCGGCGGACGCCGTAGCCGCCCTCCCAGCGGGCCATCCGCAGGGTGTCGGTCAGGCCGAGGCCGCGGGCGGGGGCCTGCGGCCAGACCGCGAGGTCGGCCCAGGGACGGCCGAGGACGGCGGCGGCGGGGTGCTGGAAGAGCGCCTCGGCGTCCGGGTTCCAGGCCAGCACCCGGCCGTCCTCGTCGAGCTGGACGACGGCGACGTGCACCGGGCCCGGACCGCTGGGCAGGTCGCTGCCGGGGGTCGCGGGAACGGCGTAGCGGGTGCCGGACACGTGTACGGGCAGGGCGAGGCGGAACCAGACGGTCTTGCGGCCGGCCGCGTACTCGACGCCCCACCGTTCGGCGAGGGCGGAGCACATCAGCAGGCCGCGGCCGCCCTCGCCGTCCGGGTCGGCGTAGCGGTCGGAGTCGACGACCGGACCGTCGCCGAGCGAGGGCAGGCCGCGCTCGGGATGGTGGTCGGTGACCTCGATCCGGACGCTCTCCTCCTCGCGCAGGCAGCAGACCTCGGCGGCGGTGCCGGCGTGCACGACGGCGTTGGTGACGAGCTCGCTGACCAGCACGACCGCGTCGTCGACGACCTCGGGCAGCCCCCAGCCGAGCAGCGCGTCCCGGACGAAGCCCCGTGCGGCGGCCGCGGACCGGCCGTCGGGGTCGAAGGTGGCGGCTGCGCGCGCGGTGACCACGTTGCCACTTCTCCTCTGCTGCTCTTGCCCTGGCTCTCCGGGGGCGCGGCGCCGACTCCCCGTGCGCGCCGTCGGGGTGAGCGGCGGCGCTGGGTCGGGCCGTGGCCCGGTGCAGCGCTCCACCCTACTTTCCGCTTGGTTCCCCGTGGGGGCGGGGAGTCGAAACTGGCACCAGAGGGTGATTCTGCCCACCTGTTTCGGACGGTGCGGTACGAACCGAGCGCAACCGGCCCTTCACCCGGTGCCGGTGCTGCCAGACTGGGGGGTCCGCGACGGCCGGTGGGAGCAGTACGGTCGTCGGGGTGCCGGCGCGCCGCGGGCCGCCGGTACGCAGCCCGACCGGGCCGGTGCCCGGGTGCGTGCCGCACCGGCACGGGTCGGTCACCGGACAGTTCACGATGTGGGAGGGGCCCGTTGAGTTCGGCCACCAAGGACGCAACCGGAACGACGCCGCCCGCCCCGCGCGGTGGGCGCCCCGGGGCCGCGCCGCGGAACGCGGCCGGTCGGCGGGTGAGTCACAACCGTGGCGCGGAGCCCGCCGAGCTGCGCAAGCTGCTGTCGGCGCTGACCGCGATGCGGGACGGCAACTTCCGTCGCCGGCTGACCGTCCCCGGGGACGGGCCGCTGGCCGAGATCGCCGCGGTCTTCAACGAGGTCGCCGAGCGCAACCAGCACCTGACCGGTGAGCTGGCGCGGGTCCGCCGGGCGGTGGGCCGCGAGGGCCGGCTGAACGAGCGGCTGGAGACCGGCGCGGGCGAGGGCGCCTGGATGGCGGCTGTCGACAACTGCAACGCGCTGATCGACGACCTGGCCCGCCCGATGGCCGACGTGGGCCGGGTGCTCACCTCGATCGCCGAGGGCGACCTGGACCAGAAGATGGAGCTTCGCTCGCTGCACAGCAACGGGGTGAGCCACCCGCTGCGCGGCGAGTACCTGAAGATCGGGCGGACCGTCAACGGGCTGGTGGACCAGCTCTCCGAGTTCACCGACGAGGTGACCCGGGTGGCCCGCGAGGTCGGTACCGAGGGCAAGCTCGGCGGCCAGGCCAAGGTCCGCAGCGTGTCCGGGAGCTGGAAGGACCTGGCGGACTCGGTCAACACCATGGCGGGCCGGCTGACCGCCCAGGTCCGCAACATCGCCCAGGTGACCACGGCG